>JAXHTN010000177.1:2168-4309 GCA_034190145.1 Halobacteriota archaeon
ATGATCAAACGATCGGAAGAGGCGACTTTACATCTGAGGGAACTAAAGCGAAGGCTTAAAGGAGAGGATGATACCACTGATCTTGCCGAGGAGGCTTTCGCAAACCTGAGGCTTCTCACCTCGGAATTTCTTGATCTTTATCTGGGTTGTAAGAGTAAAAAAGAGGCATAGGCGAGGGAGAGAAAAGGAACAGTCAGGGTCTGTCATCCGAATATTTTATAAAACCGGTCTTAACACCCCGCTCGAATCCCAAATTCTCGTAGAATTTGAAGATTCTCTCCTCTTTTCTGCTGGTAAGAAGCATAACCTTGTAACAGTTGAGTTCCCATGAAATTTTCAGCACATACGTTAGGAGGGCTGTTCCAAAACCCTTTCCCTGATGCTTATTCTGCGTGACAACATTCTCTATCACTCCGTAGGGTCTCGCCCCTCGCGTCAGGTTCAAAATTATACTGAGGGCACAGGTCGAGACGACCTCTCCTTCATACATCAAGACATAATACTTCAGTAGCGGATTTTCCAGTATCTCTTTCCAGATGCACTTCAGCTCACTATCATCCGGCAGGGGATCATCACTTTCGTGCAGGTCTTTGTACAACTCAAGTATACTTACAAGATCCTCCTCTCTTGCCTCACGAATCGATATCTTCTGCTCCATATACCTCAGATTAAAATCCCGGTTGTGTGCTCTGCATTTCCTATTGACTTACCAAGATCATCAAGTGTAATATTCTTTCCCGTCCTCTTGTCGGTAAATTTGAGGTCGGTGATTACAGCAGGATACTCGTTGTAGACCAGTTTGCTTGGGATTATGCCGAACCTTCTCTTGTTGAATGTCCAGGAAGAGTGAGAGTAGGAGCTTACGGTGAATTCCATCTTTTTATCATCATCCTCACCAGATACCGAAAAAGTAGGTATTTCACCTCCCGATCTGACAACTTTCACGTTCTTGATCTCATGCATCTCGCTCCCGTCAAAGAATGAGATATCTTTGGATACTGAGAGTCCGAAAATATTCGGATTGAAGTAACTCATGATCGCACCATTCTCAAAATGGAATATCCCCCAATACCATGATGGTGATGGAGCGTTTACAAAGACGCGTTGGAAGTAGGAAGTGCCTGTTATCTCCTCACCGTTGACCACCCCTTTCAGTGCCAGACGGTTAAATCTTAAAATACAAAAACCTAGATCTCCAAGGTAAGTGTGTTGGTTGAATACAGGCAAGGTGAAATCATTTATGTCTTCCACATCCGAGACGAACTCGAACTCGTCACCAATTCTTACAATGCTCTTTGATCCGTCTACTGAGTAGGATGTTGGCACTTCTGATTCTGATGATATGCTCTTATCAGTAACCTTCAGAAAGCACTGCTCACGAAGGAAGTTGTGATGCATCTTCTCTCCATCGAAGTACCATGCACAGACAGCACCATCGATGTTGCTTCTGTCCGAAGTCAGATTGAGCCTTATGAGTAAGTCATTGCAATATATCTCTTTCACATTCATCGTCGACCAAAGTATCATTAGTTGGCGAGGTTTTTTTGGATTTTCCGGGTTGTCAAACATGAAAAGCCACCACCACCACCACCAAGCACCGTGAGGCATCGGCTCATCCTCTATATCAAATACCTTCAGACCCATGTCTGCGAAGACCGATTTATCGTTCTCAGTTTCAACCATATTCATCACCCTCGGACCTCATCTGGACTGATCAGTAATTATTTTTTGGTATTTGGTCGGGTTCCGTCTTATCATGGATTCCGAAGAGTTACTGCAACGTTAAAATAGGACCTCAACTATAGGGTAAAATATGGACATTGTAAAGGGCAAAGTCGAGGAGTACCTAAAAGAGGTATTCGGTGGGGAGGTCAAGGTCACAAGCCTGGAGGAGATAGGTGGAGTTTCAGGGGACGAATTGAAGGGATTCGGATACGGAAAGCCGTTTATGATAAATTTTAGCATCGGGGAGGAGGATAGATCGGTGGTCTTGTCATCGATGCGTGGTGACTCATTTGGACATGACCATTTCTCTGACAGAGCTCAGATCCTAATCTGGCAACATAGCACATTTCAAAATCTGCCCAGGCACGTAAGATCACTCGATGCAGGATATTTCACTAGTAGTGGAGAACTCAGAT
>JAXHTN010000178.1:0-4284 GCA_034190145.1 Halobacteriota archaeon
GACCAGCTCAAAGTCTTTTTATCCAATAACCTACGTAATGAGGTATAAGCCTCATGAACGAACAATCTAAGATTTTTGTCGGATCCCGTTTCAGGGAATACTACCAAGATGCCAGACTCATTATGCCGCAAGACTTGAGTAAAAGAGAATGGGGTTTCATCTTCTTCAATAGATCGTATCCTAAAGTGACGATGCAGCGACATATGAACTTCAGTTCGGATAGGGTTTTGAGGGATTTTTTAACCAGAGGGCAAGGAATGGCTGCTCCGGCCCATGTATACCACTCAACTGCTCTTTACTCATATCCAGGTGCCAGAACGATGAATGAGAAAGAATGGCTTGGAGCAGATCTAATCTTCGATCTGGATGCCGATCATTTGAGAGGGGTTGTTGAGTCGTACTCAGGGATGCTTGAGATGGTGAAATCGGAGACGATGAAACTCATCGATTTCCTTTTGAATGATTTTGGATTTGATACGAGTGAAATGGAGGTAGTATTCTCCGGTGGGCGTGGTTACCACATACATATCTCTGATCCCAGAGTAAGGACTCTTAAGAGTAATGAGCGCAGGGAGATAATCGATTATATGAGAGGTACCGGGCTTGATTATGATAGTTTCCTCATAGAAGAGTCTGTGAAGGGGGAGACTGGTGAGAAGAACAGGCGTACCCGATCACTTAGGATCTTATCCGATAGTGGATGGGCAAAGAAGGTGCATGATTCGCTCATTGAACTTCTTGAGAGTATATCAAAGCTCGAGGATAAAGGGGCTTTTGAAGAACTCGCTAGAAGAGGGATAATAGACAGGAAGATGGGGCGGAAGTTGATAAACCTATCGAGAAAAGAGCTTAAAGAAGATGTTAGAAAGGGTTTTGTCGGTTTTAAAGGATTTCCCAGGACGTTCTGGGAGAGCATAATCGACATTATGAAGCTCGAGATAGGAGGAGAGTCTGACGAACCTGTTACTTCCGACATCAAGAGGTTGATAAGACTTCCAACCTCCTTACACGGAGGGTCGAGTCTACTTGTCAAACCGATAGAGATTGATGAGATGGACGAATTTAACCCGCTAGTTGATGCAGTGGTATTCGGAGAAGACCCCATTGAAGTTGAGGTGACCAGGGAGTGTGAGATCTCGATAAAAGATATCAATGAATCGTTTGAAGAAGGTAAGGTAGAACTTCCTGAGTACGCTGCACTCTTTATAATCTGTAGGGGGATGGGGGAGATCGTTTAGAATGTCCAAAACCAAAAACTGATTACTTTATTATTAATTATTACGAAAGACTCTTGGGGTTTGAGTCTATGCCGGAGAATTTCTTGATAGGAGAAGGGCTGACCAAGTTTTTTGCTGACAGAAAGGTGCTCGATGATGTCGATATTGTACTTGAGGAAGGTCAGTGGCTCGGGGTGATAGGAAAGAGCGGATCCGGAAAGACCGCTCTTATGAATGCACTCAGGGGCGTTAACGAATACAAACCAACGAGTGGGACAGTGATCTATCGTGTTGCGGCATGTCCTGATTGTGCGTGGGTGGAGTTGCCAAGTAGAATAGGCGAGAACTGTCTGAGATGCGGTAGTAAGCTTTATCTCGATGAAGTTGACTACTGGGACCGTCTCGGAAAGGACCCGATTGCAAGTTCGATCTATGATAGGGTCGGGTATATGCTCCAGAGATCCTTTGCGTTGTATGGAGAGCTCTCCGTGATTGTGAATATGATGCGTATCATGGACAGCATAGGAATTCAGAAATCGAGGCAGGAGAAGATGGCAAAGGACCTCTTGTCAAGAGTTATGCTGAGTCACAGACTTTATCACCGAGCAGAGGACCTCAGCGGCGGCGAGAAACAGAGATGCCTCTTTGCCATGACTATCGTGAAAAATCCGTTCCTTCTCTTTGCGGACGAGCCATCCGGCACCCTTGATAGAATTACAGCAGAAGCGATGCATGAGATCATGGATACTGAAAAGAAGAGAGGGGTTCCTGCAATAATCAACTCACATTTCCCTGATGAGGTTGCAAAGCTAACATCTGATGCAATACGAATAAAGGATGGTGCAGTCGTTGATAAGGGAAAGACAGTGGACGTCGTTGAGAGATTTATGGAAGATTATGAGAAGATAGAGATAAATAGAAAGGTCTGCGAGGGTGACGTGGTCTCTTTTCAAGACCTAAAAAAATACTTTATAGCTTACGACAGAGGGCTTGTCAAGGCTGTAAATGACCTCTCACAAAGCATCAGGAGAAATGAGATCTTCGGAATTGTTGGTGTAAGCGGTTCTGGTAAGAGTACGCTTACAAAGGTTCTTGCTGGTTTCACATTCCCATCCACAGGAGATCTTGTGGTGACTGTGGGAGAGGCAGAAGTGGATATGAAGGAGGTAGGCCCGGATGGTAAAGGAAGAGCTACCCCCCATATAGCAGTCTTACACCAAGAATATACGCTCTACAACAACCTCAACGTATTTGAGAATCTACAGAGCGCGCTTACAACAAACATGCCCATTGATATCGTTGCCGATAAGATATTTGACGTCCTCACAGCAGTCGGTTTTTCTAAAGAGAAGATAGAATATAAGATATACGATTACCCCCAGCAACTAAGTGAGGGAGAGAGGCAGAGACTTGCAATAGCGAAGTGTCTGATGACCGATCCCGAGATAGTATTTCTTGACGAACCGACAGGTACGGCAGACCCTCTTACAAGAATAGAGCTTGCAAAGTCACTTAGAAGAGCAAGGGATAGCTTCGGTCAAACATACATCATAGTCTCGCATGACATGGATTTTGTGGACATGGTATGTGACAGAGCAGCCCTCATGCGGCGCGGTAAATTTGTGAGCGTAGGAGACCCATCAGATATTGTTAATAAGATGAAAGATCTCGAGGTTCCAGTTGATGATTCGGAGACCCTCGATATGAAGATCTCAGTTGAGTCCCTCGATAAGTATTGATCTTTTGAAAAAAAATCTCAATCGCCACCTTTCAACCTATCAACCACCATCTCCACCTTCTTTACAGAAGTGCCTATGTAGTTGTGTGGATCGAGAAGCTTCTCAATATCGTCACGTGATAGATATTTTGAGATCTCATTCTCTTCAGCAAGCACATCAAGAAAGTCTCTATCTTCCTCGCGAGACTTCATGGCACAATCTCTGCAGAGTTCGTGTGACCTCTGACGACCCAGCCCCTCTCGTGCGAGTCGCATCATTACAGCCTCGGCCATGTTCAGTCCGCCCAAAAGTTGCATATTCCTCTCAATATTCTCCGGATAGAACCGTAGGTTTGAGATTACGTTTGCGCATAGACCCACTATGTGATCGGTCAAGATACACGCTTCGGGAAATATCATCCTCTCAGGTGATGAGTTTGTAAGATCCCTCTCATCCCACAACGTGTTATTTAGAAACTCTGCCTCGACCTGAGACCTGATGATTCTGGCGAGGCCGCAGACCTGCTCCGACTTGATGGGATTTCTCTTGTGAGGCATAGTTGAAGATCCGACCTGTTTGGATCCGAAGTACTCCTGTACCTCACCGATCTCAGTCCTCTGAAGTGTCCTGATCTCGATGCATATTTTATCAAGGGTTGTTGCGATATTTGCCATAAACATAATAAATTCGAGGTGTCTGTCCCTCTGAATTATCTGGTTTGAGACCTCTGCCACACCAAGACCGAGATAATCCATCGTCCTCACTTCCACTTCAATTCCGATTTCACCGAATGATGCTTGAGTACCGGTAGCACCAGCCATCTTTCCAACAAGCACTCTGGGTTTAAGTTCGCTCAAACGCGTGATGTGGCGCTGTATCTCTTCGGCCCATATTGCAAACCTTAGACCGTACGTCGTTGGAACTCCGATCTGACCGTGGGTCCTTCCTGCGCAGACAGTCATTTTATGCGAGTCTGCTTGATCCACAAGAACAGATCTTAGCCTTATCAGCTTCTCCTCAAGAATAGCAATAGAATCCTTAAAAAGAAGTGCGGTCGAAGTATCAATAATATCATTGGAAGTTGCACCAAAATGGACCCATTCTCCGTACTCTTTGCTCTGTTCGGAGATCGCAAGAACAACAGCCATTATATCATGGCTTATCTCACCCTCTATCTCCTTTACCCGCTCTACTGTAACGTTTTTTACTCCAGAGCCGATTGCTTGGGAGGCCTCTTTTGGGATTATACCAAGATCTGCTTCGGCCTTTGCAAGGGCGACTTCAACTTCAAGCATCTTCTTGAGTTTGGTATCCTCGTCCCAGACATTTTTCATCTCGGCCGTACCATA
>JAXHTN010000179.1:0-4197 GCA_034190145.1 Halobacteriota archaeon
AGAAAGAGTACGGTGAAGCGATAAGGATAGATCCGGATATTGCAGTAGCTCACGGGAATCTCGGCATTCTTCTTTCAGAAACAGAAAGACCAGAAGAAGCAAAAAAAGAATTTGAGATTGCGAAGGCGTTTTTTGCGAAGCAGGGGCGAGATGAGGGTGTGAAGAGGGTGGAAGAGTTTTTGAAGGATCTGGAGTCGCTTTGATAAAGATTGCACGAGAGTATAAACGGGAGTATATTTAACCTCAGTAAATTGAAGACATTCTTGCTTAAAGACTGATTTTATGACTCCTCCGGTGAATCTGAAAGAATCAAGTTTGCATGTGTAATGAATTATCTTGAAGGGGAAATATTTATAATTAATAAAGGTTAAGGAACTAAAGAGAGTTGGATCGAGTATTCACAAAAATTTAATTTCTGTGAGATCTGGTAGAAAGAGGGGTGGTACGATTAGGGTCTGGTTGAGTGTAGTACTGATCTTAATTATTTTGGCTATCGGGCCGGCAATCAGTTCTGCAAATGATGAAACAATTCCAGTAGCCACCATATCAAGACACCCTTCAATTATAAACGAAAGTCAGATCGCCTTATTTAGCGCAAAAGGGTCATACGATCCTGATGGGCAAATTATATATTACTACTGGGATTTCGGAGACGGAATCGCAGGCATAGGTCGAGAGGTAAATCATTCTTACTCTGATCCTGGAGTATACATTACGACGCTAAAGGTAACTGATGATCGTGGTTTACATAGTATTGACATGGTTGAAACGATTGTCTTATCCAGTATAAAGCACACCACAGATCCTGAAATTAACGAAACAAACCACCCACCAATAGCCCATATTAAGGTATACCCGAATCCTGCAACCGCAGAGGACATTGTTACTTTTGAATGTATCGGAGAGGACATTGACGGTGAGGTCGTTGTCTGTGTTTCTATCTTCCCTGATGGTGAGATTCGGTCTGTAAATGGTGAAATGGATTATTTCAAAGAAAAGAACGCCACTTCTGGTTTGTACCTTTTTAAGGTAAAGGACGGCGCGGGAGAATGGTCAGAAGAGGTGGGCATAGAACTCGTTGTAACTCCTATGATTACCACGATTCCATGGTTGTGGGTATCGATTGCAATCTTACTTACAGCTATTCCCTCAACACTTTTTGCAACAAGCTATGCCTCCAACCGAAATAGGTACGGATCAATTCAAGTTAGCTCGGACCCATATGGTGCAAAGGTATTCCTTGACAAGGTGCCTGCACGATGCGATTCTCCAACGATGTTGCAGAAGATTCCAATTGGAAATCATGTTATTGAAGTTGTTAAGCTCGGATATTATGTAGGTAGAGAAGATGTGATGGTTATTGCCAATCAGACCTCCAATATACATATCGACCTTGTTGATATACCCAATATCAGGATTAATATGATCCCGGATCCTTTGAAAATAAAGGCAGACGGGGCATCAAAATCAATTATCAATATCGGTATTGAAGCAGAAGATGACTCAAAAAAGATTATTCCAATAATTGTTCCGGAGACAGTTGAAGTTATTCTTGAAACGGATCTTGGGACCATCGAAAGTCCGGTTAGGATTCATGCAGGGAGTTCGTTTGCTACATCAGTTCTTATATCCTCGGAAGTGAGCGGGACAGCAAATGTTACTGCCAAAGTTGACATTGAGGATCGGTTCAAACTTTCTGGTACTGTGAAAGTTCATTTTATCGATTGATCAACAAGCTTTTAAGTGAGCCAGACCTATCGGTATCCAAGATAGGAGATGAAGTATGGACAAGCGCGTAACGAAGCTTTTTGAAGCATCATTTGCGATAGAGGATCTCAGAGAGATCTTGAGGCAATCCGTACCTTCGGGACTGAGTGAAGGTGAGGAGGCCGAGTTTGGAGAGGGTATTAAGAAGATCGAAGGAATTATAGATGATCTCAAGAGTGGTAAGGGGGATGCGTTAAAGTATATTGATGATAATCTAGAGCTTAGAACAAGAGAAGAGGGCTTTATCAATATTGGCCCGATCCAAGCAGCAGGAAGGTTAACACCTGAAGCAAGAAAGGCGATAATATCTTATGGGGATGGGTATTCTGTCTGCGACCAGTGCCTTGCTCCATTCAGACTTGATCACATAAAAAAGCCCCCTATAAGTGAATTTTATAAAGAACTGGCTGATTTTGTGGGAATGGATGTGGCGAGAGTGGTGAGAGGTGCCAGGAATGGTTTTCAGATAGTGACAAATGCCCTGCTCGAAAAAGGAGATATTGCACTCGTCTCGAGCCTTGGCCATTACAGTATCTGTCTTGCAGTAGAGTCTATCCGCGCCAAGTGGAAGGAGGTTGCAACAGATGATAGAAATGTCGTTACAGCGGAGAACGTTGCTCTGAAGATAGAGGAGGTTAAGGATAAGGAAGGTTTCCTTCCGAAACTTGTTGCAATATCTCACTTCGATTACCTCTTAGGCAACGAGCATGATGTGACAGGAATAGCAAAGGTCTGCAAGGAGTACGAGATCCCATTCCTATACAACGGAGCTTACACAGTTGGTGTGATGCCTGTTGACGGGAAGAAGATCGGGGCGGATTTTGTTGTGGGATCGGCTCATAAGTCCATGGCTTCACCTGCACCGTCCGGAGTTCTTGCAACGACTGAGGAGTTTGAGGATGTGATCTTCGAGACTACGCAGCAGCAGGGAGACCTTACCGGAAGAAAGTTCGGGATAAAAGAGACCTATCTGTTGGGTTGTACTGTGATGGGCGCGCCATTGGTCGGTATGATGGCATCATTTCCGAGAGTAAGAGAACGTGTAAAGAATTGGGACGATGAGGTCAAAAGATCAAATTACTTCATCACCGAGTTTCTGAAGATCAACGGATCTGAGGTCATCTCCGAGATGCCAAGGAAGCACACACTCACAAAGGTGAGCACCACAAATTCATTCGACAAGGTTGCAAAGACTCACAAGAAAAAGGGATACTACCTCACAAAAGAACTCGCTAAGAGGGGTGTGACAGGGATATTTCCAGGGGCAACACGAGAGTACAAGTTCAACGTCTATGGTCTTACGTGGGATCAGATCAAGTATCTTGCAGATGCATTCAAGGATATTGCAAAGAAGTACGAACTCGATGTTACAGGGTGATTGAAAAAGATGCTAACACCGGAAGAGCTTAAGAGGTACGATCGGCAGATTATGATAAAAGGACTGGGGAAGAGCGGTCAAGAGAAGCTGAAGAATACAACAGCCTTTATTGCAGGTGCCGGTGGTCTTGGTTCTCCGTCTTCGATATATCTCGCAGCAGCAGGGATCGGAAGGCTTCGGATAGTGGATAATGATGTAGTCGATCTGAGTAACTTGAACAGGCAGATTCTCCATGGAGATGAAGATATTGGGAAGAAGAAGGTTATCTCAGCAGAGGCGAAACTGACATCTTTGAATCCGCACGTCCAGATAGACGCCATATGCGAGACCATAACTGAAGAAAATATATTTGAGCTCCTGAAGGGGTGTGATCTGATAGTTGATGCGATGGATAACTTCGAAACTAGGTATCTTCTAAACCGGGCTGCTATCAAGAACAATATACCATTCTTTCATGGAGGAGTCTACGGATTTGAGGGGAGGGCGATGAGTATAATCCCGAGAGAGAGTGCATGTTTGAGATGTGTATTTCCCAAAGCCCCACCAAAGGAGAAGTTTCCTGTAATTGGCGTTGCACCCGGCGTGATAGGCTGTATTCAGGCTTCGGAAGTGATAAAATATGTATTGGGGTTAGGGGATCTCTTGAAGAATAGGCTTCTAATCTACGATGGTCTCTCATCGACATTCTCTGAGATTGAGATTAGAAGAGATATTAAGTGTGATGATTGTGGAAACTATTGAAGAGGTGAAGTATGGCTGGTAAAGAAAAGATGCCCAAATCATTTGATGAACTGATAAATACTTCGGATAGACCTGTACTCGTTGACTTCTGGGCCGAATGGTGCGGTCCGTGTAAGATGGTTTCGCCTGTGATACACGATATAGCAAAAGAGTACAAGGGGAGGCTTATCACTGTGAAGGTGAATATCGACGAGAGGCCAAATGTTGCGTCAAAGTACCAAGTGATGAGTGTTCCCACAATAATGATCTTCTGGAAAGGGGAGATCAGGATGAGGGTTGTGGGTGCGCAACCCTACGAGCAACTGAGGAGT
>JAXHTN010000018.1:0-15174 GCA_034190145.1 Halobacteriota archaeon
TTTTGGATATCTTTTAAGAGTGCTTTCATGTTCTCTTTGACATCAGGAGTGACGATATCTTTTCCAGGAACCCTTCCACCATATTCTGCAGTGTTACTTACCGCGTCCCACATATATTCAATACCACCGTCATAGATGAGATCCACGATCAGCTTAAGTTCATTTAGGCATTCAAAGTAAGCTATCTCTGGTTGATATCCCGCTTCTACAAGAGTCTCAAATCCTGCCTTTATAAGCTCAGCACATCCTCCACATAGCACTGCAACTTCTCCGAAGTGGTCTGTCTCGACCTCTTCTTTGATTGTAGTCTCTATTATTCCAACTCGTGCCGATCCTATCGCATTACCCCATGCAAGAGCTGTCTTTAGTGCGTTTCCACTGTAATCTTTCTCAACGGCAATACATGATGGAACACCAAAGCCTTCTGTGTATGTCCTTCTTACTGTTGGGCCTGGTGCTTTCGGCGCTATCATAACGATGTCAACACCCTCAGGAGGTCTTATAAGCCCATACATTATACTGTAACCGTGAGAGACACCTATCGTCTTGCCTTCCTTCAGATTACCGTGAATGAAGTTCCAATAGACGGGCTCGTGAAGCTCATCGGGCACGACTATTATTATCAGATCTCCCCTTTTTGTTGCTTCATCTGCACTAACAACCTCAAAACCGTCTTCCTTTGCAAGATTCCAAGCATCTGTTCCTTCAAGTTCAGCTATGATAACTTCTATTCCTGAGTCTCTCATGTTAAGGGACTGATGTCTACCTTGGCTCCCGTATCCGACTACTGCCACAACTTTATCTTTAAGCGCGTCTATGCTGGCATCCTCTTCATAATAAACTATCGCCATTTATTCTCCTCCAAACTTCTTCATAATAACACTTCCACCTATTTATAACTCACGTTTGTATACAATTCCTATAGGATAAAAATTGTCCTATCAGTTTTCCAGAAATATTTATATATGATGTTATCGAAAGATGATATCGAGTTTAGATTTAATGTTGCAGAGAAGATTTTTTCTCGGTTTTGTGAGGATCCATATCCTATATCACGCAAGTAAAGAAGAGATATTCGGTGCCGAGATAAAAGAGGAACTGAAGAGGCATGGGTATGATATAAGCCCCGGGACTCTATACCCGATACTACACTCACTTGAAGATGATGGGTATCTTGAGAGTAGATCGGTAAATGTGGGTGGTAAATTGAGAAGATACTATAAAATTACCGAATCGGGAACGATTATCCTTGATGAAGCCAGATCTAAGATACAGGAACTTGTTGATGAAGTTATGGAAGTGAAATGAGTGGCAAACGATAAAAATAGTTATAATGGTAATGGCAAAGGTAATAAAGAAGGTTTTTTCAAGGGTATTACTTTAAACGTTATTCTGCTTGGTTTTGTCAGTCTTTTTACAGATCTGAGCAGCCAGATGGTATTTCCTTTACTGCCGTTATATCTGACAAAAGTCCTTGGTGCAAGTGCCTTGATTGTTGGTCTTGTGGAAGGTGCTGCGGAATCTATTGCGAGTCTTCTCAAGGTTTTTTCAGGGTATTGGTCAGACAAGATTGAGAAGAGAAAACCCTTTATTCTAGGGGGTTATGGACTTTCCGCTATCATTAAGCCGTTATTCGCGGTTACTTCCGGGTGGGGGGCTGTCCTAGCGTTAAGAGTAATTGAAAGGGTAGGAAAAGGCATTCGAAATGCACCAAGGGACGCAATTGTTGCAGAATCCTGTGATGAGTGCAATAGAGGTAAGGCATACGGTGTTCAGAGGTCTATGGACGGTTTGGGATCAGTTCTGGGTGTTCTTATGGCCTTGTTCCTATTTCGAATAGTCGGATTTGGGTATAGGGAGATCTTCTTGATTGCTGCAATACCTGCATTTGTAGCAATTATATTCATCCTTTTTGTAAGGGAGAAGAGGACTGAAGATATTAAATCGGAATCGAGAAGTGGTCTGAAAGGATTTCGCGTTAGCTTCAGTATGCTACCGAGGAACCTGAAACTATTGATAGTCACGGTATCTATATTCACATTTGGAAATGTGGGATATGCATTTCTTCTTTTGCGTGCAATAGACCTCGGTTTTGAAGAGGAGATGGCGTTCATGTTATATGCATTTTACTATGTAATTTACACGCTTCTTATAATCCCCTCGGGTGTTGTCTCTGACCGGATAGGAAGAAGACCGGTGTTATTTATGGGATATGCTCTATTTGGTTTACTTTGTGTTGGGCTAATGACGGTATCGACACTACCCCAGATAGTGCTATTATTTGGTGTGTACGGAATCTTCTTTGCCTTAACAGATGGTGTTCAGAGGGCATATGTAGTCGATCTTGCTCCCCCTGAATTGAAAGCAACATCCATTGGGGCCTTTCACACAGCAATAGGACTCACTTCATTACCTGCCGGATTGATAGCTGGCGGTTTGTGGGAGGGCGTAAGTCCTGAAACAACATTTTTATTTGGGTCGGTGATGTCGTTTATTGCAGCCTTTTTGCTACTCTTTTTGAAAGAGGGGAATAAGAGAGATGGAGTAAAATGAGGCAATAAATCTCTTATATGGAAATTAAGCGCTATATTTGCCGATATTATGTTTCTCTAATATTTTAGTCGTTTTTGACCTTTCGTATAACTTTTTTTGTTTCATCAACCTCGCAGAAGATCTCCCCATCAGATACGATCACCTTCAACAGATCTCCCTTACCCACGTCGGATATTGCTCTTACTATCGTCTTTTCGGGTATCTTCTGGCTGACCGAGTATCCCCTTGATAGGATGGAGAGCGGGCTTAAGGTGTCAAGTTTGCTTGCAAGTAAGTCAAGGTCTTTACTTTGCGATTTTAGGTAATTTGATGCGCTGAGATTCAACCGTTTAAGTATCTCATCCAGGTGTTGCCTATGTTGATCAATATTGCTCTTTGGTTTTCTGAATATAACGCTATTAGTAATATTTTGAAGGTGTTTTCTCTCATATTCCAACCTCTTGTATATACTCTGATCCAGTCTACCTCTTACAGTCCGCATGTATCTTATCAATTCTTTCTTTTCCGGTAGTGCGATCTCGGCAGCTGCTGAAGGTGTCGGAGCTCTCTTATCCGAAACGAAATCTGCTATTGTGAAGTCCGTCTCATGCCCCACTCCTGAGATTATCGGTACTTTTGATGCATATATCGCCCTGGCAACGATCTCTTCGTTGAAGGCCCAGAGTTCTTCGAGGGAACCTCCGCCCCTTGCTACAATCATAAGATCTATATCCTGGGTGTTCAAGATCTCGATTGCTTTTACGATCTCATATTTTGCCATCTCTCCCTGGACTCTCACTGGTGCAATGATTATATGGGCATTCGGATATCTACGCATACTCACATTGAGGATATCTCTAATAGCGGCACCTGTTGGAGACGTTACGATTCCTATCTTCTTCGGTATGAAAGGAAGAGGACTCTTTTTTGCCTCATCAAATAACCCTTCCTCGTTGAGCTTCTTCTTCAGTTGTTCAAAAGCGACATGGAGGGCACCTACTCCTTCAGGTTGAATCTCAACTACATACAGCTGATAATCACCTCTGCGTTCGTAGACTCCAATATTTCCTCTAGCAAGGACATTTAAACCGTCTTCAGGAGTAAATTTTGTAGGTGTATTCTCCCTAAACATAACCGATCTGATCTGGGAATCTTTGTCTTTTAATGTAAAATACATGTGCCCGGAGCTATGATGTTTAAAGTTTGATATTTCTGCCTTGACCCATATATCGGTAAGCTCGGGGTCTCCTTCAAGTCTTTTTTTTATGTATTTAGTCAGTTCTTTAACAGTGAATACATGGGACTTAGTTGTTACAATCGTTTCAGGTTCAGGAAGGGAAATTGATGCTTCAGGTGCCGGTTCGGGTTCAGTATTGACACCAAAATTCCATAATGCTTTCTGTTCTGTTTTCTTCATTCTCCTTACTGGTGCTTTCTACGGCCTCTGCTATAAAACTTTAGTTTAAAAAGGTCTAATAGGTCTTCAATCAAAAAATGTATACAATAGTAAGGTGATTGTGTATCATGTCAATGAGGTCCAGAGACTTAGCATATTACATATTAATCGCAATTATTCTATATATTTTTAGTATATTTTTGGTCTCGGCTTCTTTAGCATACGACTCTTCGCCAGCTATCACTTTAATATTCTTTTATACGTTGATCTTTCAGGGATATACTCTAATGGGTATCACTGCTCGTAAAAATGGCAGATGGGACCCCATATTGATCTTCTATTTCAGCTTTGCATTGGGCATCACGTTGGTTTTATTGATACTTGAATTACAGAGATTATTGCCAATTCTAATTTTACATCCTTATACCGCACTAGCTTTAGTAGGGTTCGCTTTAGTAACGATAATAGTTCAGCAGTATAGAGGGCGAGATGTATCAAAAAGACGTCCTCCTTCACCTAAACCAAAAAAATACACTGTAAAACCACCTAAACCACCAAAAAGACGTCCTGCTCCGCCTAAGCCAAAAAAATATACTGTTAAAACCCCCAAAGTCTCAAGATCGAAGATAGACAGGGTACTTACAGTTATTCTTCTGATTGCCTTAATTGTCTCTATCTGTTTGACCGTTTACATAATAGTCATCCCTAAGCAGGGGGAAAAATTTACCGAATTTTATTTACTAGGTATGAATGGTACTGCAAGTGATTACCCGACTGATCTTACGACTGGAGAAGTAGCCGGAGTAATCATTGGGGTTGTAAACAATGAATATACGAACACTTCGTATCTGCTGGAAGTTAAAATAAATGAGACTACCCTCGGACGGATGTCAATTGACCTAACACATAATGAAACTTGGAAGATGCCCTTTGAGTTCAGCTTGAACGCGCCGGGGAAGGATCAAAAGATGGAGTTTTTGTTGTACACTCAAGAATCAGATGAAGTTTACAGATCGCTTCATCTCTGGATAGACGTAGCAGAAGGCATCAAACAGGAAGAGACATTGTAATTGCTACTCCCGAACTGGCAGCAGCACCCGTAAGCGTACACAGTAGATTAATCTCCTCTTTTGAGAGAAAGTCCATTGAAGCTCCTAAAAGGCTGTCAAGATTACAACCGACAAGGCCACTTATGAGTGCTATAAAGAATACTTCTGTGTGTGAAACGTCTATTAGGAGAATCGAAAGAATAGCAATTATTGAGGCACCGATAGCTGCTGCCACCTCCCCGTGAAGTGATATTGCCCCTCTTGTCCCTGCTTTTACTACTTTTCCAGTCGTAATCAAGACTGGTTTTTCATTAAGCACACCTATCTCGGTTGCCATCGTGTCCGCAAGTGCAGCCGAGAGCGCGCCCACCAATAGATAGGGATTCCCAAGGACCGCCATGAATGTGGGGATGATTCCATTTGCAATGACCGGACCCATCGATCTTCTCCCTCCTTTTGGTTCACACACCCCAATCTTCTTCTTATAGTCGTATTTATACCTTGTAAATAGAGATCCTATCACCAAAAATGAGATCAACAGCATCAGATAATATTCCCCCGATGAATATAATATGAGGGATCCAAAAAATATTGCAACGAGGCTCCCGGTCAGATCGAGCATTCTCGTAGCGTATGCAACAATTGCAAACACAAAAATGGTAATATAATTTATATTTTCTAATAGTAACTCTTCCATCGTGTCACCCCAAAAAACTGATTAATACCATTCCACTGATGAGTGGGATTATGAGGTTGTCACTAACCTTCAGTGGGAGTGATTCGAATAGAGTTGCAGAAAGTGATACAACAAGCGCTGTCAAAATTGGGATAAATCCGGTTAAGCTCAGTGCAAGAGCACTTACAAGAAACATTGCTCCTGAACCTTCAAGACTCTTCTTGGGATTATGACCCCATTTGTGATTCCCGTATCTCTTTCCTATCATAACTGCACTAGGATCTCCGACGGTTGCTACCAGAATGGACCCTACTGCAAATTTATATGGGAGAAATAGAACAACTATTATCGCACCAATCAAGAAGAAGAGTGTTGCGACATACCCTGCGACCTCATTTCCCCTAAGTGCCGCATTCATCATCGTTTTCGCAAGATCTGATAGGAAATTTTCGTCTTCTGATTGTCTGAAGTACTCCCCCACAAAGAAAACTGTTATGCAAATCCCGAGAAACAATAGCGCAATATCCGTGTTGACAAGGCAAAAATATACCAAAAGCAACCCTGGTACTACATGGAAAAGTGATCTATACTCTTGTTGGTTAAGCCTTGCGCTGAGCAGATAAGCAGAGGTAAAACCAACTACAGCAAATACAATCCCAAGTACTATTAGGTTCAAATCTTCAATGAGATTTAATGTAACAAATAGAATTTGCGACTCTTCAATATATCTGGATACGCTGAAGGAATAAAAGGCAAGGACACAAATAAAACTTAAAATTAACGCTGGTAACGCAGCAATAGCAATTTCGTCTGTTCTCCTCTTTAAAAAATGAAGTGATATCAAAAAAACGATACCGAGAAGAATTATCATTGCAAAAGCTTTTGCAGATTCATAACTAACATACATTATTAATCCTATAGACTTTATCTCTTCAGATATTTAAATCTGTTTGAAAAAAGCGATAATTTATAATAGTCATAAAGAGCATGATTTATACAATCCAATATTGAATCATCGATCTGATTCGATCTAGATATGGGGAAAAATGAATAAAACAGCAAAAAGGAAACTTGATCACATAAAGATCTGCACACAGGAGAGGGTAGAGTCAATTACTTCCTGCTTTCAGGATATCAAGATTATCCATAAAGCAACACCTGAGATTGATAAAAGAGATATTGATCTCACCTTGTCCTTTTTAGGCAGAAGGCTGCAGATGCCCTTTATGATAGCCTCAATGACAGGCGGTCATCCAGGCACAATAAAAGTTAACGAATCACTAGCAAAAGCAGCAGAAGAAATGCAGATTGGTATCGGAGTCGGATCGCAGAGGGCAGCACTTGAAGATCCCGAACAGGAGGATTCTTTCAGGGTAATGAGGGATAATGCACCTAACGCATTTATTTATGGGAATATTGGAGCCGCCCAATTGGAAGAGTACGGCGTGGAAGGAGTAGAAAAAGCAGTTGACATGATAGATGCAAACGCAGTTGCTGTCCATCTAAACTTCTTACAAGAGGCTATTCAACCAGAAGGCGAAGCAAACGCCAAAGGTGTTCTCTCATCCATAAAAGACCTCTCTTCCTCAGTTAAGGTGCCAGTTATTGTAAAAGAAACAGGTGCAGGAATCAGTTTCTCTGTTGCAGAGGAATTGGCAAAGGCTGGAGTCTCGGCAATTGATGTTGGTGGAGTCGGCGGGACCAGTTGGGCCGGTGTCGAGGTATATAGAGCGATTGCAGAAGGTGATAAGTTGCTTGAGAATATGGGAAGGCTCTTCTGGGACTGGGGATTACCAACGCCTGTTTCTATCGCCGAATGTGCTTCTGTCGGTCCGCCGATAATAGCTAGCGGCGGGATAAGGACCGGTCTTGATATGGCAAAATCGATAACACTTGGTGCTGATCTATGTAGTGCAGCGCTTCCTTTTGTCAAGCCTGCCCTTGATGGTCCTGACCAAATAATTGAGATTTTGAAGAGGATGGAGGAAGAGTTGAGAGTGGCAATGTTTCTTAGTGGGTCTTCCAACGTAGAAGAACTCAAAAAGGCTCAGATTGTAATTCTAGGTGAGACTAGGGATATCATATTACAGAGAGGGAGGATGAAGTTAAATGAGTGAAGTAGGAATAATTGCCGTAGGCGGTTACAACGAAGTCGGTAGGAATATGACTTCAATACGCGTTGGATCTGATGTTATAATAATGGATATGGGGCTGATGCTCGACAGGATTCAGATCTACGAAGATGTAGAGATCGAGAAGATGCACTCTCTTGATCTGATTAAGATGGGTACCATACCAGATGATACCATCATGCAGAATGTTGATGGTTCTGTGCGAGCGATAGTCTGTAGTCATGGACACCTTGATCATATAGGGGCTATTCCAAAACTTGCACATAGGTACGACGTGCCGATAATTGCAACACCATTTACAACAGATCTTATAAGTCATCAAATCAAGAAGGAGCGGAGATTTGGGGTAGATAACCCGATAAAACCACTTGAAGCCGGGGAGGTAATAGAAATAACGGAGAACATTAGCCTCGAGTTCATTCGAGTCCAGCATAGCATACCTGATGCTGTTTTCCCTGTATTACATACGCCAGAAGGTGCAATTTTATACGCAAACGACTTCAAGTTTGATAGAACACCTATTGTTGGAGATTCACCAGATATATCACGTCTTAGAAGTCTTGGAAAGGAGGGCGTGTTGTGCATGATTGTTGAAAGTACCCGTGTCAACGTCCGTGGGAAAGCGCCTTCTGAAAAGATAGCAAAGGACATGGTAATGGACGTTCTCTTGAGTGGGGAGAATTCGGATGATGGTGTTATTGTCACTACTTTCTCATCTCACATTGCAAGGATTGCAACTTTGATCGAAGCCGCAGAGAAGATGGACAGAATACCGGTATTTCTGGGAAGATCGATGTCTGAATATATAAGGACTGCACAGAAGAGGAAGTATATAGAGTTACCTGAGCAATTTGAGATGTGTGGAAACAGAAGGTCCGTTGACAGGATGCTAAAACGTATACTTGAGGAAGGAAAGGAAAAATATATTTCAATTGCTACCGGCCACCAAGGTGAACCCAATGCGGTTCTGAATAGAATAGCTTGTGATGCAACACCTTACGAGATTGAATCAGGCGATAGGGTGGTGTTCTCTGCAAGTAAGATTCCAAGTCCGCTCAATGAAGCAAATAGGTACTCTATGGAGGCCAAACTAGGGATGAAGGGTGCACGGATATATGATAATGTACATGTGACCGGACATGCTGCAAGAGAGGATCACTGGGAGCTCCTTAAAATAATAAATCCCGAGAACATCATACCCGCCCATGGAAATCTCAAGATGATAAGCGCTTATTCTGAGCTTGCCGAAGAGGTTGGTTACGTGCTCGGAAATACGGTTCATATACTAAGAAATGGTCAGGAGTTAACTTTTTGATTAAGTAAAGGCCAGAGGTGTGGGTCATCGATGTCAGATATTATTGCTGCTTCGATTCAGATGCGTGTGGGAAGATCCCTTGATGAGAACTTAAGTGAGGCCGGTAGGCTCATCGCCGAGGCCGTTGACAGGGGTGCAGAGGTGGCATGCTTGCCGGAGTATTTCTCGACACCCGGAGTAACCATCCCCTCAAAAAGCACCCAGGACAAGGTTTACAAAAGGACTCTTGAGTTCCTTAGAGATGCATCCAAAGCACATGAAATCATTTTAGCAGGAAACACGATCGAATTAAGAGAAGATGGCTACTACAATTCATGTTTTATCTTTGAGTGTGGATTACAGATAGGTAAACACACAAAAGTTCACTTAACAGAAGGTGAGGGGAGATTTGGCCTTAAAAATGGCAAAGATTTTTCAGTCTTTGAAAGTAAGATAGGAACAATAGGTGTTCTTATATGTGCCGATGTTCTTTACCCTGAAGCAGGAAGAATCCTTGGGCTGAAAGGTGCTGATATTGTATTCAATCCTGTAGTCTCTTTTTTTAAGGAAGAAGATATAACAAAGGGGGCAAGAAATTCCATATTTATCTCAAGATCTTACGATAACGATTTCTTCATTTTAAAAGCAGGAAGCGTTGGAAAGTCTCCATTCGGCTCAAAAATTGCAGGAAGGAGCCTTATTGCATCACCATGGGGGATCCTTGCATCTGCAAAGGATGAGTTTAAATCAGAGGTTCTTCTTGCGGCACTTGATATGAAATTGCTTAAAAAAATACGAAAAGAGAACTATTCGCTCTACAGAAGAGTAAAAGAAGCTTATAGCCCTCTTGTAAAGTGAACGCTACTTTTTGATACTGACAACTACGACTACAACAATTGCAACAGCAAGCAATGTTATCAACAACCACGTCCACGGTATAGCCGGTGTTTCCTCTTCCGATGTTTGCGATTCTTCAGATTTTGTATCTTCAAAAATTGATCTCTCGGTTGTGCCTGGTTCTGTTTCTTGATCCGGTATTAAGTAATCCGATTCCTTTGTATCCTCGGCAAATAGTGCAAAGACTGAGAAGTGAGATACTTTCGCAGTTGCCGTATTTGTCGCAATATCAACTGTAGTGTCAAGAGCTATCCATTCAGCACCATCCCAAAACTTTACAACCACTGTCTCACCTTTGGATATGTCATCTGAGTCGAAATCAATGGTTAAATTTATCGCAGGATCAAATTCTGAACCATCCGGTCCTAGATTGCATGCATATAGCGTCCCAGCTAACTGTATGGGACTGATACTTACTCTTTTTAATGGTCTTTTATTGACATCAAGTGCAACTGTTCCCTCAGGTATGACCAATCTTGCTCTGCCGTCAGAGGATTCTTCATTGTATGTGGATATTACTTTACCACGAGAATCGGTTTTTATCTCAGATGGTAGAGCAACTCCTCCTCCACCGCCCCCTCCGTTTGCACCATCATTGTCTATAGCATCACTTGAGGGTTCATTAATCACTTCTGTCACAACAGTAATGCTATCAAATTTACGTGGATCTTCTTTTGAGCTAGCGATTAATGTCGTTGAGTATCTCCCGGCGGTGCTTTTTGAAACTCTGAGTAAGACCTCTTCGCTCGTGTCTGCATTCAGAACAAAGGAACTTCTATTCAGCGAACCAATCCCGTCAATTATTACAATTTCTATCTCATCAGTTGTGTTTCCTATGTTCTTAACCAAAAAGGGGTAATTCGCGATCTCATCTGTGTATATTGCTTCTTCAATGGCACCATCCAGGGTCAGTTCTACACCATAATTTGCCTCATATATGTAGATCTCCTTATTCGCCGTTTCACCTAAAAATTTTGCAGCAATATTCAACCTTCCGGGTAGTTGTGCCTGATATCTTACTTTACCCTCTACATCGGTTTGTCCATGTATGGGGGTGGTCTCATTGAGTATAAAAAAGACATCTACACCCTCTATTCCTACTGCACCATTTGAATGAATCTCTATTGTTATGACCTCTCCCTCAACTGCATAGTCAGGCGCTTTTAAATTTAGTGGACCGGCTGAGACATTGGTAATCATGGATGCAAAGATCAGAATTGCAAGCAAAATAATTATATTCTTCCTTTTCATATCTGACCTCCCGAAGTTTAATGGGTAACAATTACAACTTCTTTTTTACATGTAATCGATTTTTGAACGATTGGGTAGTCACCTTCGATCCATGCATCAGCAAATATTTCATAACTACCTGTATCCGCACCTGGTGGAAGATAGACGAGTACAGGAAGTGTAATCTCTTCGGCAATACCAAGATTCACTACAACACCTGTTCCTGCAATTGGATAACCTGTTACCTGGTGTAGTCCACTAACAACCACTGTTATATTCGCCTTTAAATCACCATCATTTCTTATTGAAACACTTGCATTTAACACAGATCCGCAAATTCCGTTACTTGCTACAAAAGATGGAATACTAATCGGTAAAATATTAGTCTTTACTGTCACTTCGTCTGTTGCGTTGTGGTATGTATTTGAGATGGCATTTATACTCACATTGTACGAACCGGAATCATTATCTGAAACATACAAAAAGAGAGTTGTGTTCTCACTTGCATCCAAAGATATGAAACTTTCACTTAGCTCAGCGGTATCAACAGAGTCATGATTCTTTATTGAAAGTGTGTAAGAATCATTCTGATCACCCTTGTTTGTTACTAGTATCATATATGTTGCATTTACACCGGGTATCGTCGTCTTATCAGCCGGTTGGGAGAGTGTCACGCCGTAAGTTGGAATAATCGATATCGCATTCTCATCACCTCTTGTTGGCATATCAAAGACCATAAAATCTGAAGAATCGTTATCTGTGTCAACTCCATTTGGAAATCTTCCGACTGATTCTTCCGCACCTGGTGCCGGAGCATCTCCATATCCACCGTAACCTACATAGTCCACTTCATCACTCGTTGAGTTTAAAAAGATCACATCACCGCCGTTGTTGAGCCAATTAGAATAAGTGAATACTTCATAACCGTTTGCAGATATCACACCTGTTAAATGTTTGATATTATTTCCGGCGTCTTCCATTGTCCACCCGGAGAGGTTGATATCCGTACTGCCTTTGTTGTAAAGCTCAACCCACTCTGTTTCATTTGAAGAAGCGAACTCATTTATAACAATGTTGGGGGGATTTGGAGTCGTAGAATTTATAGTTATTACCCTTGTTTCACTTACACCAGTGTTGCCATTTAAATCACTTGCATAGACTTTGAAGGTGTGAATGCCATCTGAAAGCCCTATCTTATCAATATGGAAGTTTATATATGAACCGTTCATCGTTTCATTGACACCATTCCAGTTTAGAGTTGCACTACTTCCCGTCTCGTTTAACGTAACATTGATATGAACAGAATCAAGATATAACTCCGAACCGTTTGTTGGAGTCGGATCTACAAACTCTATAGTTGGCGGATTATTGTCTGATGGTATCGATATGCTGTTCGGCGCTCCGGGCGATCCACCATCAATAAGCCCTTCTACCCATTCTC
Source organism: Halobacteriota archaeon (assembly GCA_034190145.1). Classification (GTDB taxonomy): domain Archaea; phylum Halobacteriota; class Syntropharchaeia; order DAOWMC01; family DAOWMC01; genus JAXHTN01. The sequence continues at coordinate 12,648 of JAXHTN010000018.1, forward strand.
CACTTTCATTTAGCCAGATCGTTTTATTATTTTTGTAACCCCATCCGAGGCCACCATTAGCATAATCTGTGTAGTTAAAATTATTACTAACCGTACCTGTGCTATCATTTAATAAAATCTCTTCACCACTGTCTTTTAAGCCGATCGTTAGCTTGACAATGTGGCTGCTAACATTAAAATAATACTCACTAAACTTTGTATCATTTCTCGCTATGATTAGATGGTCTTTCGGTTGTAATATTACTTCTGGTATCGATTTATCGTCTATAGTCCAATCCAAGAGATTTATGGCTTCCGAATCATTGTTGTAAAGTTCCACCCATTCATTCTGTCCACCACCCCATGTGCTCGAAGGTGCATACATAATCTCGCTGATAATTACGTCACCCTCTGTCGCAACAGGTGGTGTTTCAACATCAAGGATCACTTCTCTTGTTCTGTTATTGTCCAAAGGATTGGCATCAGTAAAGCCCTCAATTGTGGCATTCACAAATATTGTGTAATTACCTGATGAGAGGTTATTAGTGTTCCATTTTTTGCTAAAATATTCGCTACTATTGATATCAATGGTCTTATTGTCTGTCTCTTCCTCAAAGACAATATTACCGGATCCATCAATTATCTTCACTACCTCTTTAACTGACTCGTTGAAATTCCCCTTATTTATTACCTCATTTTTAATCCAATAGTCAGTACCTATAACCATATTTCCATCGTGCGTTATATCTGGTCCCGATACTTCTTTTATCCTGATTCCAGTAGGGTATGAGTATTCTTCAGATATATTTATATCATGAAAATCGATATCCTGTACTGCAATCTCAATGCTTTGGACTGTGGTAAGACCTTGCGCTAAAGTCGGAATGACCAAAGAAGAGATCAATACCATTAACACGATCATGAAAGCTCCCGCTGAGAGCTTACTTATGCCATACTTCACTTTATTCACCTCTTTTATACCTTCCCGCACGCGCCCACGTGGTAGAAGGCCGATAAATAGTATAGAAATATACTATTTAACATTTTCCATTTTTTATTTGTAATTTTATCAATATTATAGGTTCATCTCCACTACTATTGTTATGCCAAAAATATTAATATTTAAATTATATTTACTTTATCCGATTTGGTCTTCTGATATATTTACTTACCCAGATTTAATAAGTAATTTACAATATGAAGCCTTCTATCAATAAAAAGTAGGTGTGTAGATTGGAATTTAAGCTATATACCAAAGATTTGTACCTATTACTCGGCAAGTTAAAGCGGATTCATAAGAATTATACATCACACTTCTGTAGAAAGGACCCGTAGCGTTGCCAAACAATCGTTTCAGTACCTTCAGGGACACTTGCTTGAGAAAGACCATGACCAACTATGCCATGAACGTACTGGATTGTAACAATTAATCACTTCAACATTTCATATTTGATCCGCCATGGGACGTGCAACCAGTGATTGATGATGTTCAGAGGAACGTAGCAGAGCTGACCGGAGATAAGGTCAATGGTGCCATTCACATCCACGAGTAAGCATTCCCAAAGAAAGTGTTGTGTTCAAGACGAAAGCTGAGATCGCATTGGAGTAGATACTGCATGCCAGAGGTAATTCTGTTTTGTTCTGTTGGGTTGGAAGGGACTTTTTATATGGGGGCGCAAACACGTCTTCGGGACGGAATTGACGCCGGAGGGATGATCTATATTGCGGATATTTCATCAGATACCCGGGTCTGGTTGATCACATGTCTTTGTGTGTATCCTGTGGTGGATAAGCCTCCAGGAGGTGAGCTGTGACTGATCATTAGGAGAGGTGACAAAATACCAGTTCTCCAATGCACCTCCTGATACGGATGTGGCAAGATTTGTTCAGATATCCTGTAGCAGATACTAAATTGAACGAGGATTTGAAGCGCGAAATGGATAGCATGCTTGTAGACAAATGGTTCCGATCTTGGATTTGATGGCACCATAACATGGCGATGTTACTTCTCAAGATGCTTGTTATTCTGATGCTGACTATCGACATGCGCAGAAAGGCACCATTATAGACAGTTCAGGATGTGAAAGAGATCATTGAGGTGGCACTACCAAAAAGGACAATCATGGATAAAGAGATAATGGATCTCATCAAAGAGAAGCATAAGGCACGATACTCAGCAAGAAAATCATATCATCGCAGAAATAGTTAACCTGTAGAGCAGATGCAGCCCTGCTAGATGTCATTGTTTCTGGAGGTAGACTTCTATTTTAATCTCATTGAATCGGAGTTATGGTATTTGAAATACGGAAATTCTTTTGGGACCTGTTAGTTATGGAATTACCAACCATTCGAACCGGTGCGTCATTATGAAGAACTTCGAAAAACTCTATTCCAGTTTTACCTCATTACACCGCGTTTCACCCAATGTCTCCAATCAACATAGACAGCTACCGCTACACCAATCCTTGTTTCTTCAGGGTCAATAGTTGATACAGGTTAAAGCAAAAAGCAGAAAATATCATCTCTACATTGACTCTGGTTACCGTTG
>JAXHTN010000180.1:0-4167 GCA_034190145.1 Halobacteriota archaeon
TCACCCTCGTTATTTACACATACCTGTGTGAAGAGGTCATTGATGATCTTCTCATGGTCCTTACGCTCTATTTCTGCCCTGTCAATGTCAACCTTCTTGTCTTCTATCTTGTCTTCCAGCCCCTTCCTTTCCTGTGCCTTCTTCTGTTCCTCGGAGACTTTGCTGTAGAGTTCCTTTACAGTCCTTTCAGGGTTCTTTCTATCCATTCTATTCCAATTCAATCTGTTGGTTAGATCTTCAACCTTCTGGAGGTACTCGGCAACGGTATCATTCATATCCTTCAATCGTTCATGGTTCTCTTTGTCTTCGCCCATCTTCTGTTTTGAAACAAACAGTTCCTTCAAGACTTTATCTGCGATTTCGGTATCCCATTCGGTGTTAAAATTCACCTTTTTAAGAAGTGCAGACCATTTCTTTTTCCATTCATCATCCTTCTTTTTGAGATTCTTCTGTTCAGCGACTTTCTTGGTTTGTTCCTTCTTCAGTTTTTTAATATCCTTTTGTAGCTGTTTTATCCTGGTATTGGAATCTCTGGTTTCCTTGATCTCTTGATCCACCTTCTTCATGGTCGCAGTCATATTTTTCTCTGTGAGCTTTTTGTAGTGGGCTCTTGCTTCCTTCAGAAATTCATTATGCTTCTTTTTAAGTTCAGTCATCTGATCTTCTATATGTGATTTATCATCAAGGAGTTGGAGAAGGGATTTTAGACTGGACACCCATTCCTTCATTTCCCTTGGAGAGCGGGATGTAAAACCCCAGTCCTTCCATTCATCGTTCCACTTGGAAGTTGTATCTGCGATTTTCTTTTCAATACGCGATATCCTCTTCCTGGTATCGGAAATGAGGGCCTCTTGCTTACGTATTCTCTTTTCAAGGTCCTCCTTCTTTGTGACCATCTCGGAATTAGTGTATAACTCATCGGATATCTTGTCGCTTTCTTTTACTGCTTCTTCATAGGCATCTGGAAGTTCTGTATGCTTATTATCCATCCATTCTTGCTTCTCCTTTGAGGAAACCTTTTTTCCGTCCTGAATATATTCCTTCTTTATCAATTCCCAACCTTTGTCCCGGTGATCCCTGTTCCTTGAAAGGTCCTCACGGTCAACTGTATCCTTTGTCTCCACCATGGCATCGAGGTCCTCCTGGTCACTGATGGCTGTACGCTCCTGGGACTCTAGTTCATGCTTTTGCTTGTCTAGATCCGTATTCATCTTTTCCAGGTCCTTTTCATACTTAGTAATGGTCTTGTTAAGGGGTATAGGGTGGTCGATGTTATCTCCTTCTTTTATAAGAGGGGCCAGTTCCTTCCAAATTCCATTTACATTCTTGTCCAGCTTCTCTTTTTCTTCTAATAACTGCTCATAATCCTCTTTTTTTGAGATATAGTCCCTTGCCCCTTCTAAAAGTTCCTCAAACACTTTAGTGTCCTTTTCTTCACCTTCTTCTGTTAAAATGTTCTCTTTATCTTCGATTTCCGTTTGTAACTGCTCTATTAGGTCATCTACCTTTTCTATCTTATTTGTTAGTTCTCTGTATTCTTTAATGAGATTATCGAACCCGTTCCTGACGGTTATATCTGCGTTAAAGGATTTTAGAAAATCCATATCCCATTTACTGTCAATATTCTTCAATGCATCTGTGATCTCCTGCTGAAGCATCTTTGACTGGGTGCCTATCTCTGGTATGTCCTTATGATATGCCTCAATCCTTTTAACCTCCGAAAACAATGTTTCCAGAACTGTTTTCTCCTCAATGAGTTCCTTGCTGAAGGATATTTTATCCCGCTTCCTTTCAAGATCTTGGAGTTCATTGCGAAGACGCTTCAGTTCCTTATCGAGTCGGATTAACTCCTTATTTGCACTTTCATACTTGTTTTTCATGTCATGAGGAATGTTTTGGGGAATGGAGATATTGTCAAGGTTTTCCTTATCGTTTTTAATATTTAAAAATGGTTCCTGTGCCTCTATCAGGATCTCAAAGTGACCCATTTTTCTCCTTGCTTCCTCCCGTTTCTGCTCCAGTTCGTCCTTTATTTTCTCCTTCTTTCTAAGTTCCCGGACCCTACCATCATAATTGAAAGGTAAAATAATTTTTCCCCGCATCTCCTTCTCCCCCTCATCTATCTGCTTGATGAGTTTATTCAGGAAAGGGTGTTTGCCAGTTGATTTAAAAAGACCCTCTTCTTCCGAGACAATCATTGATCTTATATCCTCAATATTTGTCACTCCGCCCATGCCACTGCCATAGAGTACCTCTGTTATCTCCTTGTTCTTGATACTTTCTTCACCTTGAGCCAGTTCAGCGGATGAGAATCCAAATAGGTTCCAATACACCTCATTGTTTATATTTCCGAACATTTCTAACAATTTACCCTCATTTAGTTCGATTGATGAGCCACCGTTTGGAAGCGTAATCTCCCCGTTAACAGGATCTTTTCTGGCCTTGGTTCTACGGTAGTAAATTTCCTCTCCATTGTTCATGATAAGATTGACCTCGGAAGCCATCTTTCCTGCACCAAAATCGTATGGATTTTTGTTCTGTTTAAATCCGAAGAAGGATTCCCTGATAGCGTTTAGAATGGTGGTCTTTCCAGCTTCATTTAGTCCATAGAGCAACACCAGATTGCCATCTGGAATGAGGATGTCCTTATTATGAAAAATACCGTAATTCTCAAGCTTAAGTTCCTTCAATATCATTGGTCCGCTCCATTATATAGGAGATTAGGATACTCTCCGCTCTTTCCAGATAAAATTTCAAAAGGTCAGTATCGTCCAGATCCTTCCCTGTCTTTTCAATAATAAGAGCTGCCTTCTCACTGAATGTTTTGATATCGTCGGAGATAAGGTCACGTAATCGCCCAGGATCATCTTCAATTTCATCCCTTAAACTGAGTAGATCACCCAATAAGGTATCACTCTTCTTAAGGGCGTTTATGTCTAACGGTGCCTTCAATTCCAATTTAATCTTCTCTATCCAGATTGGATTGGGGCAGCAGTTGGCACAGTTTCTGATAGAGTTCTTGAAATCTTCGATTTCCGTTAGTTTTTCCAACCGTCCATGCTCTTTGTTTGGGCCACGGATTGTTATCCTGATAACGGTCAAAGATTCTTCATTATCGGATATCAGTTTACTCAGACCCGAATTTACCTTCTTTATAAGAGCAGACACATCATCTTGCGACTCCGATTTAATATCAAACTTCTCCCATTTCACTACCTGTAAAGGAACGAAACCAATGTTACTCACACCGCCATCATCAATATTGACCAAGTAACACCCTTTCTCTCCAGTCTCCCGAATGTTCCTTCCCTGGGTATTTCCAGGGTAGACAATATATGGATGTTCATGGATTATCTGTCTATTGTGGACATGACCCAGTGCCCAGTAATCATACTTCTTGGATTTGAGTTCATCCAATGAAGTTGGGGCATAGTTATCATGCTCTTTTGATCCAGTCAAGTTCGTATGGAGAATCCCAATATTGAAAAGACCATCCTTGGCCGCAGGATATTCTTTCACGAGGTTTTTATTAACTTCTCTTGATGGGTAACTCTGGCCATGTATGGCATATTTTTTCTCTTGATTATCAAATGTGGTTGGTTCGTCAGGTGGAAACTCCTTCACAATCTCCAATTCTTGAATATATTTACTCAGATTGTTCTGAGCATCATGGTTACCTCGTATGGTGTATACCACAATATTATATTCATCAAGTCTTCGGAATTGGTTTGTTAACCAAAGCATTGTTTGGGAATCTTTCCAGTCGCCATCGGCTAAATCTCCCGCCAATACAATAAAATCAACTTTTTCTTCAATAGCAAGTTCAACCATTCTTTCAACAGCATCTCTAGTAGCTACTCGTATTTTCTCCTTTGGAGCTTCTTCATAGTTATCCAGACCACGAAGTGGGCTGTCGAGATGTAGGTCACTTGCATGTATGAACTTAATACCTTTGGGTCCGCAAAAATCAATGTCTTCTCGTTGGGGCTCTTCATCCGCTTCATCAAAAAGCACTTTTTGAACATGCCCTTTTCTCTTCGTTACCGGGTCAATGGTGGTCTTGGGGTCAATAAAATCATGTTCATACTGCTCAATCGGTTTTTTACTCCTTTTTTTCTTTGCCATTTGACTATAAATTTGTTAAATTTTCTCTTTCCGGTTGTTTTT
>JAXHTN010000181.1:0-4156 GCA_034190145.1 Halobacteriota archaeon
CCGTTCTCCAGGAGACCTCTTCCTTCCTTTCCTTCTGTTGCGCAAGTTTATCCTTGATACCTATCGGATGATCTCTCACACTCTTATTCATTGTGGCATCGTAACCTTTGGGCTTGGTGCCTTTTTCGATTTTGTTATTGAACATATCACTCACAACCTGCAGGAAAGCGTTCCAACAAATGATAGGTTCAATCTCTGAGAGTTTACCTTCCAAGTTTTGCAATTTCACTGTATTAATATTGGTTGAGGTTATTTGAAATACTCTAAAGTATTCTGATACTTCCTTATATGTAATCTCATGTGGTCCCTCTGGTAATGAAATAAATCAGTTCACTCCCGGACAGGATGTGTACGTAAAGGCAACGGGGCTTGAACCAAGTACAGACTACAAGGTCTGGATACAGGACAATCAGGTAATTGAAAATGATGCATTGGTTCAAAGTTAAAATCCAGTAACCTCAGATACACCAAAGCAAGTGACTGCTAATAGTAGTGGAAATATCTTACCAACACATATCTGGTCCATACCACCAAGTGAACCTGTAATACATCACGAGTATGATGTTGTACTTGATAAAGAAAGCGATGGACATAACACTGGAATCTACAACTCTTTGTTGGATGGAATCGATTCGGCCGATGTGGTTGGTTTTACCGCACTTGTTACCGAGTTTACCTCCAGTGCAATGGTACTCATGGTCATTACAGTGATTTTTGGGTACGTTCGGAATCGAGAAGGTAAAGGAAGGTAAGACGTGGTCTTGCCTTTGATTTTTATATATTATTTGGTCTTGGGCGATCAGAGATTTGAAACTGCCTTAGAACTAAACCTTTCGGCTATAAACCGATCCTCTCTTTAAGTTCCAAAGGATTTTTCCTTAATACTACCTCTGCATCCTCTTCATATAATCCGGCACCGATAGCCACCTTGAGTGCAAAACCATCTGTTATGAGATCATCAGGACTGTGTGAATCCGTATTAACGATCAAACTTGCGCCTGCCTCTCTTGCAACCTTTACAACATGACCGTTTGTTGTATTGTGCCCCTTTCGAGATGTTATCTCAAGAAATATTCCATTTTCCCTAGCAAGCTCTGCCTCTTCTATCGTGATGATGCCCGGGTGGGCGAGAATATCAACATCAGGACTCTCAAGTGCTGCCCGATTAGTACCGGATGCGACCGGTTCACAAACAGTCTCGCCATGTACAACAACAATTTCTGCTCCTGCTTTCTTTGCCCTTCTTGCAAGTTCACTGATGCGTGAGGGGGGCACATGTGTAATCTCTACCCCAACGATCACAAACATATCAAGATCCTCTTGCAGAACCTTCGCCTTCCTAACAGAACTTTGAACATGATCAAGGTTTGAGAAATCAACATGATCAGTCAAGGCTATTCCACTGTAACCGATAACAAAGGCCCTACGAACAAGCTCGCTAGGTATCAGCTCACCGTCACTGAAGATCGTATGAGTGTGAAAATCAAACATAGAACTGAGTACTGTACCATTCTTTTTATATGTATTGGTCTTTGGGACTCTGGGACAAAATTAATTCGTGAACAAGTTTAGCATATTATGCCAAATGTTAGTACAAGTCACGGTAGTATCAATCCTATCCTCTCTTCTTTGCCACAATCTCCAATTAAACTATCTTTTATCCGCTGAGAATCCAGACTCAGAGTTGTTTCTCAAGAAATACTGCCCGAGGTATTCAAATGTGTCCTCAACAAAATCTTTCATTATGTCTTTTCCGCTTCCAGGAACATATCAAAGTTGCATTTTTCCTAGGTATGACATAGACCTTTGCCACTCCAAACCGATCGACATAAGAAGGAAGGCTGTAATACCTATCAAGCATCTTGCTTTCTATTTTATGTCGGTATCGTTTAGCATTTCCATTACCCTATAAAAGGCTTGTTTTTCGCTTTTCAAGCTGGTTCCATACGCCACATACATATTTCATTCAAGATCAAGCATCTTGAATGAATAAACAAAAGATTTTCCTGAATACGATTCTTTTGTTTTATCCTTCCTTTTCACCGTTTCTGAAGCGTAATGCTTTCTTATCGTTAAATAATAACCAGTTCCATCACCACAGCCATTCACCTCATTCACTCCTTTCTTCAAAATCAGGATGTGCAAGTTATGAATCGCCATTTCAACTTCCAGATCAGAATACAAACACTCTATCGTTTTATGGCTGACATCAATTCCAGAAAGAAGGGAAAATAATGAGCGAATTGATGCTGTCATCCGATTGCTTTTTCCAAATAGATCCTTCAACAAAAGAATCATGACTCGAAAAGGTTTATAAAGATATCTATATATATCTAATACTATGCCAAGAACGATAAAACTCAGAAAAGATGTATTAACCTTGAAAGACAGCGAAATAGAGGGATTTTTAGAAAGAGTTGTTACTCCGTTTGGGACTTCTGCCAAGGCAGATGTTCCGAAAAAATATATTGGGAGAAGGGTTTATGTGGTAATTACCAAAGGTAATGAGAGGGTGAAATAGATTTTATTTTTGTCCCAGCCTCATTTTGGCATAAACATATATAGAATGAGCGGAGAATTTGATAAAATCAGAACGATATTCGAGAATATTCCAGAGATTAAGGCAAAATTTGAGACTATATGAAAATTAAAATTAGAAAATATCAGCCATCCGATTATCAGGCATGTAGAAACCTATTCTCAGAGCTTAAAAAGCACCATAGGGATATATATTCTGATCAGACGATCGGAAGGAAAGATCCAGGTGAAGGTATTGATTTATATCTTGAAAATAAAAGATTACATGGACCTTGGGTCGCGATATTTAACGAAGAAGTCATTGGTTTGATTGGGCTACTCAAAAACGATGAAGAGGCGATCATAGAACCAGTTATTGTCTCTTCAGAGTATCGAAACCAGGGAGTTGGGAAGTTAATAATCGAGCATTTGGTCAAGGAAGCTAATAAAATTGATGTTAGATTCTAGAAAGTTCAACCTGTCGCAAGAAATGTGGATGCAATATCATTTTTTGTTAATGCAGGATTTAATTTGGTAGGTCACATTGATCTCTTCCAAGAGTTATCAGACACTTCAGATAGAGAATGGAAAACGAGTATAACTATTCACGATAATGGACTTCAATATTGAGAGAAAAATGTTTAAAATTTAAGGGAAGAAGGCGAGATGTCAGAGCGTAAAATTGTTGAATTGATACCTCAAAATAACAAAGAAGATTATGATTTGATTCTTCCAGCATTTTTAAAGATATGGAATGATCCTGAAAATCATAGATTTTTAAGCTTCACACTGCAGCCATTTACAAAAGAAATGGCAGGTTTTTGGTTTAGAAATCATCTAGACCAAGTTGGCCGTTATTTTGCAGTGATAGATGAAGAAGGAACCGTTCTTGGATTATTGGTTATTAAAATCAATCAAATTGAGTCTTTTGAGATAATGGGACTGGCAGTCCGACCCGAATTTAAAAATAAAGGTATTGGCAGTAGTTTGATCAAGCATGCAATTGATCTTGCAACTAAAATGAATTTTAGGGCAGTTGATGCCGGTTTATTTGTGGATAATACTGCCATGATGCGTATATTATCATCATATAATTTTATTCCCACAAGTTTAAAACATCACGCAAGAGCAGATGGAATGGATCTATTGTATATGAAAAAGTATATATTGCCATAATTTTTCAAAAATATGCTAAAAACAAAAGCCTAACATGGCATATGAAGATATTTCCTGATTTAAGTTTTTTTAAGTGAATAACGGGAAAGTTTATATTGTTCTGTCAACTTATCACCCATGTTTGAGAAAACCAGATCATGCTTTATCAGTATATCTGAAGGAATGATTGTTATGGATAAATTTAGGAGAAGGACATATCAAAATCTCAGGGATTTTTTAGAGGATGTCCGTTTTATTAGCGGGAACAGAAAGAAGATGAAGCAGAACAGAGAGGATGGTATAATTTCCTTTGCTTTTCGTGAGCGTTTGATGCTTGCTGTGACAGCTGTAAACGGTTGTCGATACTGCTCAAACCACCATTCCAAGCAAGCATTACTTTCGGGGATCTCAAAGGAGGAGACTGATTTTCTACTAGATGGTGTGATGGATTATTGTCCGGAAGAAGAGACCCCAGCCATCTTTT
>JAXHTN010000182.1:0-4155 GCA_034190145.1 Halobacteriota archaeon
TCTCTGGTGGTGCAAAGGATCAGTTTTCACTTGCTCTTCGATTATCTTTTGCGATGGCAACTCTCCCCCAGGAGCGCGGAGCTGTTCCCGGATTCATTTTTCTTGATGAACCGATAGGCTCATTTGATTCCGATAGAAAAGCTGCGTTAATAGAGCTTCTGACAAGAGGAGAGATCGCAGAGAACTTCGATCAGGTCTTCGTGATAAGCCACTTTCCCGAACTCGAAGAGATATTCGATTATAAAATAGAATTGAGAGGCGGAAGAGTTTTTGCAAACAATATTGTTGATAATCTCATTTCTGAGAACTAAAAATAATTTTTTACTGCCTTGCGAGATTAGCTAGCAAAAAATCCTCCGACCCTGTTGCGCTTGTTTTCCGCTTCCATCATATCAGTGACCATCTGCTGCAGCTCTGCTGACGCATTTATGAGCTCTTGATGGTTTTTTGGCGCTTGTTCGTTATACACGATAAATCCCCCCATTATCTTTAATCAAGACAATGATCTATAAATATAGGTGGTATATTGAACACATATATAACGCTTCTGTCCATTGATACATAAAATTAATATCAATTGTGAACATATAGAGATGGTGGGATATATATGGGATGGGATGATTGGGTTTTTGGTATAGCTACGGGTGGATTGTACAACGCCGGAAAAGCAGCATACAATGGCTACAAGAAAGTTACAGGAATTGTTGATGATGTGGAAAATGCTGCCGATCAGGCAGGTGTTGCTATTGCTAAGATAGGAGATACAGTAGTTGAACTTGGAGACAGTTTAGAGTCATTTATTGACAATTTGGATGACCTTCTTGTGATTGAAAGACTGGTTCCAAGGAGTAGATCGGACCTATGGGATGAAGAAGTTGAGAGATTGGATGATCTTATCGAAGAGCGAAGTTCGCTTCGGAGTCAGATAGACACATTGAGAAGTGAGATTGAGTCAACAACATCAGTTGATGTTCCAAGTGGTTATGGGGCATCACTTCAAAAATGGATTTTGGAGAATGTTATATACGGACCCATGTCGTGGATATATGGAGGATCGACCTCGATATGGATGGATCTTGGAAATTCAGGTAGGACTAAAGCATTCAAGATCTTTAATCTGAACTCCAAGATTATTAAAATTGAAAAAGAGATTCATGAGATATTGTACAATGAACCGGGTATTTTACCAACTACAGTATACAATGTCAAAGAGACGATCGAGAGATTTAATACGATAGAGCAACCAAAGATTGAGGATATCCTCGACACCGTTGACGAGAATCTTGTTGAATCAAGAGACATTCTAAAAGAGGTGAAGAAGCTTTTTGTCACAGAGACGAAAGAGCCCATTGATATTGGCACCCTTCCATCAATTCAACAAGAAAAACTTGAGATTCTAGAGAACGAGTATAGCGTACTGGAATCCGTATTAAGTAACGATTTGGTTGTTGCTAAGAAGTTTTTGGATCTGAAGGCAGAAGAACAACCAGGCCTTCTTGAGATGCTTACTGAGACGGCGTCAAATGGTGACTTTCAGAAGGCAAGTCTTAAAGATGTCATCTCTTCAGGAAAGGATCGCGATATTGCCCTCGAAGCAAAAGCGCCGATTGCATCTCGCGACATCACTGACGCTTCGATTGCCAATGTGAAAGAGGATAGTCCTGTTACAGTAACTGATAAAATAAAAAGTCCGAAACTAGATCTAGTGAGTTCGGGTGTTTATGTTGAAGGGATAGTGCCGAATTTTTCAAAGGCCACCATGCAGCCGAATATTGTAAAGATAATGTCTGGATTCACCGAGAACAAATACTATGCCTACAACAACAAATACGGTTTTCAGAAGGCGATTATTAAACAAAACGAGATAGATCTAAGCAAGGTCAAATGGAAGATAGATGGGATTAAGTACAAGACAGTCGAGACGCCTGGCGTAATACCCACAACACTTCAAGAGATAAAGGAGATCCTTGAGAGGTTCAACAGCGAAGAACAGCCACGAATAGAAGATATACTCGACTCGATCAACGATAACCTTGTAGAATCAAAAGAAGCCATGGGCAAGGTTAATACGGCATTCGGATGGATTTCAGATTTTGCAAGCAAACATGAACGACTGGTAAAGATTGCAGGAGGCGTTGCCCTAGGAGCCCTAGCCCTGACACTAGTATTGATTCCAATACTTATCATAAGAGTGATAATCTTTGGCCTATGATAAGATGACGTAGAATTGAGGCGGGGATTATGACCCAAGATGATTTAAAGCACGAGTATATAGAGTCAAACGGCATAAAGATGCATTATGCAACAAAGGGATCGGGAAAGCTAGTCGTTTTTCTACACGGCTTTCCCGAATTCTGGTATTCATGGAGACACCAACTTTCTGCTATCGGTTCTGAAAAAATTAAGGCTGTTGCACCTGATATGCGTGGTTATGGAAAGACTGACAAACCCGAGGGAGTTGAAAATTATAAGATCTCGATTCTGGCCCAAGACATCCTTGGTCTGATAAAGGGCCTCGGCGAGGAGAAGGCTGTGATCGTGGGTCATGACTGGGGAGGAGCCGTTGCATGGCATTTTGCCCAGACCCTTCCCGAACACACAGATAAATTAATCATACTAAACTGTCCGCCACCTTCGGTTCTCAAACAGCAGATCTCTGACAATCCTGATCAGCAGAGGCGGTCAACATACATCAAATTCTTTCAGCAGGAGAAGATTCCTGAGAAGACACTGAGTGCAAACAACTATTCGGGGCTAAAGATGGCGCTCACAAGCCTTGCCGTAAAAAAAGACCTATTCACCGAGGAAGATCTTGAAAAATATGTGGAGGCTTTGAGGCTGCCTGCCCTATCCTGTGCAATAAATTACTACCGAGCATCGTACAGATTCCCCCCCAGCAAGGAGACGGAGCAGTTGAAGGTGAAATGCGAGACGATGGTAGTCTGGGGTGAGCAGGATAACGCACTGGGTATCGAACTTACAAAGCAGATCCCCCGTTTTGTTGAAGGTGAGCTTACAGTAAATTACGTTCCCTCGGCAGGACACTGGGTTCAACATGAAGAGCCGGAACTTGTTAACAAATATATTCTTGAGTTTCTAAATGATTCCTGAGAAGAGATGGTCTTTCAATAAACTCATTTCAAAACCCTCGAGATCATCTTGATGGATGCCCAGATAGGGGGAAGCCATAAAACCTACATCCGTACATTGAATCTCTCAACTGAACCCCTCGTCTTGTAGGCTTCGCAATCAAATATAGTAGGTGTCACATCTCTTCACTTTCAGCGAGATCTTACTTAATATATCAATGAAGTATCTACTTTCATGTTCATTTGCTGCAAATATAATGATTATCAAATGATTTTCTTTCCTATCTACTACAGCATGGATCTTCGCACCCTTCCCCCTTTTATTGACATCATATCCTATACATTACTTACTTTTTTGAAAATCCGTCTTACTACCCGCGGTAACTAAATCAATAGATATTTAACCGGCTCTATAAGCTTTTCATTCCACCTCTGATAAATCCTCAAATTTCATGAAGTCCCCTCAAATTATGACAATTTGTTATGCGGATAATGAATGTAAATGTTTTAAGATGAGTTCTTGGCTAAAAAAATGTCTGCTTGAGCTTATTAAGCATGTACCCTGATAAGACCTATTTTGTGTTAGTCATATAACCAAAACCCTTTCACTTTAATTTCATCTTCAATACTATTTAAACCCCAACCGGAGCAACACCGATTATCGATATAATCTCCTTCTGCTGGTCTGTGAATTGTGTGGTTCTGACTATCATCTCTTTTCCATCCCTCAGACTGAATTCCACACGCTTAATGCTGTCGAGTATGTCCAGTGCCCCCATTGATGTCATATCTTTCCCTGCCCCTTTGAGTATCTTTCTTAGCAGAGAGAGCATCATTACGGCAAGTGTGCATATGAATACATGGGCTTTGACATGCTGCTCTGTGAAGACATAGATTGGGCGAAGTTCAACAATTCTCTTCAAGGTCAGAAAGAACTTCTCGACAGTATCCCTGTCGATGTATGCCTGCATAATCTCAATTTCCTTCAGTTCAAAGTTCGATGTTTCAAGTATGTACTTTCCATCAAGCCTGCAAGCTTTTTTCATCTCGTCATCTTTCAGCTGAA
>JAXHTN010000183.1:0-4130 GCA_034190145.1 Halobacteriota archaeon
TAAAGTACTGGAAGGGCGACGGGAAGATCGTCCATTTTATTGGCGGAGATATAATATATCACCACTGTGTATTCTGGCCAGCCATGCTCAAAGGGGCGGGATACTCTACTCCATGGGCAGTCGTGGCATCAGGTATGGTCAAGATCGATGATAAGACATTTTCTAAGTCGAGAGGTTATGTGGTATGGGTCATCGACGATTATCTCGATCATGGTCTTCACCCTGACCTTTTGAGGTACTATCTTGCAAGCTACACTTCACATACAAAGGAGCTCAACTTCTCATGGCAGGTATTTCAAGAGAAAGTAAATAGCGAGCTCGTTGGAATACTTGGAAATTTTGCATACAGGGTTCTACTCTTCGCCTTCAAGAACTTCGGTGATATTCCTGATGGAGAGATCGATTCCGAGGTGAAAAAGAAGATACGTGAGACTGAAGAATCGATATGTCAAGGGCTTGAAGAGTATGAGTTCAAGAAGATGATAGATTCCGCGATGAGCCTTGCCATATATGGAAATTCATATTTCCAGTCTCATGAACCATGGCATCTGATAAAGGAAGATAAGACTAGATGTGGAGAAGTGATTAAAAATTGCTTGCAGATCATCAAGGCCCTATCGCTTTTTATGGAGCCTGTTATGCCTGAAAAGATGCAGACTTTATGGGGGCAACTTGGCCTGGACTCAGAGATCGATAAGGCCCTTATGAGCGATTCTGTGGTGGAAATTGAGTCGAAAACCAAGCTTGAAAAGCCAGCGTTACTCTTCAAAAAAATAGAGGATGAGAAGCGCGAGGAGATGGAAGAGATTTTAAGGGAGAGGGTCTCAAAGGCAGACGATGGTGGCGCGACAAAAGAAGAAGTAAAGGATGAAAAGAAATTCGTCTCTTTTGATGATTTTCAGAAGTTTGAGATTATTGTTGGTGTTGTTAAAAGTGCTGAGGCGATCAAAGGATCCGATAAACTTCTAAAATTAATGGTAGATCTCGGAGAGGAAGAACTAAGGCAGATCGTGGCCGGTATTGCAATGAAGTATAAAGCAGAGGACCTTGTAGATAGTCAGGTGACGGTAATCTCTAATCTTGAGCCGGCAAAGATCTTTGGTACTATCTCTAATGGTATGCTACTTGCAGCAGGGGATGATGCTGTGCTCATCAGGCCGGATGGGGATGTGACTCCAGGGACTAGGGTAGGATAATTATTTCTAGCATATCATCATATTAGTTCAACTAACGCGTAAGGTTTCAATTGCCGGGTGGAGTAAATTATGATGGAAGAAATAGATGAGAAACATCAAATTATGGACGCGCTAATGGTACTACGACAAAAATTATCCAATTTTGTCGCCCCAGATGCAACCGATAATTACCCTGACGTGATAAAAGATAATTTACTAGAAGCAATGGAGGCTTCGATGGATGGCATGGCCATTTCAGACCAAAATGATGAATATATATACCTTAATGAAGCTCATGCCAATATTTACGGATATGATGGTCCTGAAGAACTCATCGGTAAGACATGGAAGGTCCTTTATGATGGGAAAGTGATCGAAGAGATCGAGAAGAAAGTTAAGTCCCAACTTGAAAAAACCGGGCTGTGGAAGGGTGAATCTGTTGGAACGAAGCGGGATGGGAGTAAGTTTTTTCAAGAACTTTCAATTATGTCATTGAATGGTGGTATGACTGCATGCGTGGTCAGAGATATCACAAAACGTAAAGAGAATGAAAGAGCGCTCAAAGAGTCGGAAGAGAAGTACAGAAAAATTGTTGAGCGGGCCAATGTTGCAATTATCATTATACAAGATGGTATACTAAAGTTTGGAAATGAGATGGCTTGGGAGATGTTTGGATATGTAGATGAGGATATTGAAAAAATTGATTTCATAAATCATCTTAAATCAGAATTCAGAGAGATTGCTAAAGAGAGATATAGAGATAGAATTGCAGGAAAGGAAGTATCTGAAACATTTGAGATAGATGCCATTAACAAAGGCGGTAAACATATGATTTTAGAAGTTAACGCCATAAAAATAGATTATAAAGGCAAGCCAGCGGATTTTGTTATCTTAAATGATGTTTCCGATAAGAAAAATATAGAAAGAGATCTTAAAAAATCAAAAAAAGAAATGGAGAGGGCTTATAATACCTTAAAGGATCTTGATAAATTAAAGACCGAGTTTGCTGCTGTGGCAACGCATGAGATCGGCACTCCACTTTCTATTGTCAAGTCAAATATCGAGATGCTCTTAGAAAACGCCTTTGGTGATATCACAGATCTCCAGAGGGAGAGATTAGAGGTAGTCTTAAGAAATACAGAGTATCTTGTAAAACTCAACAAAGAGATGATGGATATATCAAGAATTGATGCAGGAAAGCTCAAACTTAAGAAAGAATCCTGTTCTATACACGATGTAGTGGAGAAGACTACTCAAGCAATGAAGCCTCTTGCGATGGATAAAAATTTGAATATCGCCGTCATGATAGATGATAATGTTCCAGTAATCAATTGTGATGGTGAAAGAGTAAGGCAAGTGCTTGACAACTTATTGAATAATGCAATCAAATTCACACCAGAATCTGGATATATAATGTTGAATGTTGGCGATGATGACGGTGTAGTCATGATCTCGGTCTCCGACAATGGTCTTGGAATTCCGGAAGATGAACAAAATAAGATTTTTGATAGATTCTACGAGGTGGGTTCATATCTGAGCCATGAGACCGGAGGTGCAGGACTCGGCCTTGCGATTGTCAAAGGCATAGTTGAAGCTCACGGTGGGAAGGTCTGGGTAGAGAGTTCTCTTGGATCCGGAAGCACATTCTACTTCACCTTGCCCAAGTAAATTTTACTTGCGGTTCTTCTTGAGGTATTTTTTTGATAAAAGTGTAAAAAATTGACAAAAATGTCAAAATAAACTTTTCCAATAGCAAGACAGCTCAATGAAAAGATATATATTCCTGTTTTTTATACTAAACTCAATTTGGTTTTTATTATCAACATCAGATTGGGGTTAAAAAATGCCAGAACATATATCCATTAAAGAGTTGGAAGGCACAGAGATCAAGATGATTCGCAGGGCCATAAGAAGCTTTGTAGGTAAAGAGATCGTTCCTGTGAGACAGCAGATAGATGACGACAAAGATCATGAGATCGTGAGTGAGATCCTTGAAAAGTTGATGGTCGGCGGTCCAGGTTTCGGGAAGATGATGCTCTCCGAATCATCAGAGGATATGATGACCTCCCCCTTCTTCATCGCTGCACTTGAGGAGCTTGCAGCAGGTGACAGTGGACTTGCCGTTGCTCTTGCATGCACGGGATGGTGCCTTGCCCCAATCCTATTCGAACCATACAAAAGGCCGGATCTCATAAAAGAGTTCTCCGAGAATATATTCTCTGAAAAAAAGCTGAATTTGGGATGTTTTTCAATGACCGAACCTGAAGGCGGTTGTGATATTGAGAATCCCAAGATGGAGGGGAAGAAGATACACACCACAGCGAGACTTGAAGGCGATGAGTGGGTGATCAATGGGACCAAGCAATGGCCGACAAACAGTGGTGTCTCTTCACTTTATCTGACCGTATGCACTACAGACCCCGATCTTGGTGATGATGGTGTTGCAATGATATATGTCCCATATCCGATAGAAGGTATGTCTTTCAGCGAATTTGAAAATAAGGCAGGTATGGCGGCAGACCGGAACTGCACTATCTACTATGATGACGTGAGGGTTCCTGAGAGGTACCGAATAGCAGGTCCGGGAGATGATGCAAGGTTACTTCATCAGAATCTGATATTCGGTTCACTGGGAAGTGCCGCGATGTCGGTCGGGACCGCCCAGAACGTCTTTGATATTGTAACAGATTATGCCGGAAAGAGGATAGTTGCCGGAAAGCCGATAAAAGAGCACAGCATAAATGCCGGAATTCTTGCGGATATGGCTATTGGAATAGAGACTGCAAGGGCTTATACACTTGTTGCTGCCAAGATGTTTTCCGATCCGAAGACATACGGTCCGAGATGGTCAGATCAGATGCTTGCAAAGGCAAGGATTGCTAAGGTATACTCGGCAGATGTCGCAGTAATGGTGACGAACAAAGCGATGGAACTTATGGGATCCTGGGGGTACGT
>JAXHTN010000184.1:0-4128 GCA_034190145.1 Halobacteriota archaeon
GGGCAGCCGGGACAATCTGATGATTTACATAGTATGATGTATCAATATCAAATTTTTCGTAAGCAAGCTCGGCAGGGAATGCACGTGAGCTTACCGAGCCCTGTCCCATGAGAATGATATATGGAACCTTCGATCCCACCTCATATTCAATATTTTCTATCAATGCCCTTTTTGCGGCAACCACGTGGGCCTGCTGTGTCTCGTAAGATGATATCTTTTTTGTTAGCGTCTTGTAAATCACGAACTTTTCAGATGGAATTTCGCCCCTCTTAATCTTTTGAACCGTCTCATTCACAAGGGCAACAGCCTTTTTTGGGTCTTTTTCCCTCAGAATCAGTTCGATAACCTTGAGTTGTATCTCCTTTGCGAGTTCACACCAGTCACCCCTTCTCACCTCGAGGCCCTTGATTATGATCTCTCCCTCAGGCGTCAGTCCTGCATAACGTTTCTTCATCCCTGTGAAGAATATGGCGTCGTAGAACTCTTCGATCTCAAGCTCTATGGGTAACTCTTGGGATATCTTCTCTGCAAGATCATTTGCTTTTTTAAGAAGAAGGGACGTATCCTCTTTGTATCTGATGAAGATGCTATCCGTATCGCCATAAATAACCTCCAGATCCGCACTTTCAGCCTCATCAACAACCTTTCTTATGAAGTATCGTCCCCATGCGGTTGTTGCTTCTGCACATTCCCTTCTATACCACCTTGCAACGCCCCACCCCGTATATCCATAAAATGAGTTTGTAAGAATCTTAATTCCCTGCTGTCTCAAGTCAAGAAGAAGGTACTCATTTGAGCCGGATTCTACTGTAGTCATCTGCTTTTTGATTTCAAAACGCGCCCCAATCAAGTCCGACAAGATCTTCTTGAAGAAACCTTCCGGCTCTTTCAAAAACTTGTAACCGACCTCTGGAGCCACATAAAAATCGCCTTCACCGCTTGTTATTGTCTCAGGAGAGATGTTAAAAGATATCATAATCGAGGGGTACATAGAAGAGAAGTCAAGACAGGCAACATCTTCATGTAGCCCTTTGACCGGGTCAAGCACAAGCCCTCCTGAGTATGTTTCATTCTTCCAGTTCCTAGGCGGTACAAGCTCACCCCTCTTGAAAGCTTCTGCGATCAAGTATGACTCAACCATTCTCCCTCTACCCATCTTCGATATCTCGTCGAGTGGATATCTCACAACTCTTGCAAGTTCGTACTGTGTCGGTAGGAGCTTCATCGCAACACCAAGTGTACTCTCGACGTCGGCCTTTGAGTAGACATAGAGCTGGTCTCTCTTGCTCTCATCGTTCCAATATTCACTGATCCTAGTATGGGACAAGTTGACCCTGTCTTCCTTCTTCATCACACCGAGATATTCGGCCACATTTTCTAGCTTCTTCACCTTCACAGAACCAAGATCACGGAAGACTGTCCTGTAGATATCGACATTTAGTCGACCTGTAAGCTTGACGCTTGCAACATTACCTCGCGAGGATTTGGGTTTACTACCGTCCTTTCCTACATCAAAATTGAGTCCATCCTTTTTAGCCCTCTCCATAAGGTAGGGCCAATCGAAGGCATCTGAGTTATATCCGACGATGATGTGGGGATCGAAACCATCAATAAAACTTATGAAATCTTTGATGATCGAACCGTCATTTTCATCAGATTCCTTCACAAACAACTTAGTTTCACCATGGTTTGTGGCAACAGATATGATTATTATGGGGTTCTTTTCAGGAGTCGGCATCCCGTGAGGACTTGCCATTTCACAATCGAAGGCCATGATTCTCAAGGGAGGGTATTCAATTATCGGCTTACTTTCAACAGATTCTGCAAGAATACCTTTCGAATAATTAAGACTGGTCGAATTTCCCTTTACCCTCACACCGCCTAATGGAACGAGGCCCTTATTTATTATGTATCTTATTCCAAATAGGATGTCCGCCTCACGCACCTCCAATCCCCAGTCCTTTACAGTCTCCCTGAGTTGAGGCACATGTCCGGGATAATCTGCAAAAATCTTGAAGACTTTCACAGGAGTTCCCATATCATTCTTCTCGAGCTCCTCGAATCTTCTCGGTCGGTAGCCATCTGTTGTCTCAAGATTTTTGATTATATCCCTGCACTCTTCAAGTGAGGCATAATTCGGGATTGCATAAAAATAGGGCTCAAAAGAAGGATCTAAAATGGCATAGTATTCTCCCTTCTCATCTACGCACCATAGTCTTATAACAGCTTTTCCTTGCTCCAAGATATAATCCACATCGAGCAGAAAACCTTCGAAGATCATTGTTATCCTATCTGCACGGATGTTAAATAGATCTTTTGTGGCTTTACATCACCCATCTTCGGACTCTGCTGAATTGTCTAAAACATCAGAGATTCCGGGCAGGTTGGTCTCTTTTAGCATGTACAGGGTGACAAAACCCCCAACGATCAGATTTGTATGGTACGACACAAACCTCCAGACAAGAACAAAAACCCCGAGTATCTGAATATCTTCAGGCGGGAAGATTGATCCGTAAAGTGATGCTGCACTAAGCTCGACAACGCCACTTCCCCCGGGTGCAAGGGGTATCATCGCAAGGATCATAAGTAACGCCTGCACTGACATAGCAGATAACCACATAGGATCACTACCAAGACCAATAAGGACCACAGGCGCAATTGAATAGAGAAATATCCAGAAAATGATTGTCAAGAAAACGCTCAAGCTCAGACTTCGAATGTCTCCTCTAATAAGCATAGACAAGCCATTTCTGAAGTTGTCGATCTCTACTGCGAGTCTATTTATAAGTGAGCTCGATCTTCCAAAGGTTATTCGCTCAAGAAGCTTCGATCTCTCAAAACGACCAAGAAGAGACCTGATACGTTCAGGATCTCTGATGCTGTAAAGTCCTATGCCGATCACAAAAAAGAAGACGACGGCAATTATGATAAAAAAAGATGCGATCGTTGGATTCAGTCCGATGGATCTTCTAAATAGTATCCAAGCAAAGATGAACGCCCCTCCTGTTGCAAGACCGTCCAACACGCGTCCAACTAGATCGACGGCTGCCGCATCCCCATAAGACATACCCTCCCTACCTAGTAGGTATATCCTCGCGGGTTCACCACCAACATATGAAGGAGTTACACCTGCTGCAAATGTACCGGAAACCACAATTTTTGTTGCTTGAACGAGACTTATCTCACTACCGATGACCTTGCCTAGCACCTTGATTCTTGATCCCCAGACAAACCATGAGAGCACGCGTAGTCCGAGAGCAATTAAGAGATATAACGGCTTGATCTTTGTAAGACTCATCAACGTCTCTTCTGTCACGGTAAAAAATAGGACAAGAGCAATTGCAATGATGCTGATGACAAGTGATATCAATAACCATTTCCTTGAACTTCGCATACCTGTTCCATTACCTTAAGGAGAGTAACATATATAATATTAGCCACTTTTACTGCCCACATGCTCATACCAACGAAGTAAATACATAATGGAGGTAAAGGTGATAAACTAAGAGAATATACTATTCTTTAGCCATGAAATTAATTCTTGTAAGACACGGTGAAACGCACTGGAACTATGAGAGAAGAGTACTGGGAATTAGCGATATTGAGCTAAACGAAGTTGGTATTAAGCAGGCTGAATGCTTATCCAGATGCTTGAGGGATGAAGAGATACATTCCATCTACTCAAGTAATCTTAAGAGGGCTTATCAAACTGCCGAGATCATCGGACAGTTCCACGAAGTTGATATTGAGGTAAAGGAGGGACTTTGTGAACTTAATCAAGGGGATTTCGAGGGCAAAGCCTTCACTGAACTTATAAAGAAACATTCAAAGTTTCTCAAAAGATGGGTAGAGGACCCCGCATCGGTCATAATACCGAACGGAGAGTCACTTATTGAGCTTCAAAGTCGTGCTTGGAACTCTTTACAGGAGATAATTAGAGAAGAGAAGAATGCCATAGTGGTATCCCATAATTTTACTATCATGGCCTTATTATGTAAGATAAAAGAGATGGACCTAAAAGATATTCGAAACCATAGAATAGACAATGCATCCAAGACTGTCATCCAATTTGAAGATAAAAAACCTATTCTGGTTTTAACCAACGATGTTTCTCATCTCTGCGAGATG
>JAXHTN010000185.1:0-4002 GCA_034190145.1 Halobacteriota archaeon
TTGAATTTTGACCCAGACAGTACGCTTTCGGATTCTGCTGTATGCTCTTTAGTGGTTCCATACATACGTAATTGCTTATGAATGTGCCACCCTCCTCAACAATAATTCCCGTCCTGGGCCTGATCTCCATATCCTTCGCCCAATTGTGGACCATTGTGAAGGTAACTTTAGCGTTCTTCTTGACATAAAACTCCGATACACCCAGGTGTAGCGCTGATGTGACGTTGTGTGATACGGAGCATCCGGTGATAATATTTAGCTCTGAGCCCTCTTCAGCAATAATGATATTATGGACATTTTGCGATATACCCTGTTTACCTATAAATAGGCATGCCTGGAGGGGAAAAGTCTCCTTTGATCCGGGCGAAGTTCTGATAAAATACCCGTTTGTCTGGTTCAGCTCAGTCTGAGCCGTGTATTTATCGGTATCTACAGGGACCGCATTCCAGAGGTAACCCTTCAAAAAGTTGTGTTTTTCAAGTGCGTCTGGCATACTCATAAGTTCGATAGTCTTCGTAGTAGAATCGGATAGCATCACCGAATGGTCGAGCTGGAAGAATGATCCTGACCTGCTTTTACCTGTAGGATCAACTCCACACATCGGTAGAACATCCTGGATTTCTTCCGGTAGATCATTCATAGAGGATAAATCAGAATGATCATCCGCATCGAGAGAGTATTTATCAAGATCGATATCAGTTCCCAAAGCAGCAGGTTTATCTTTAGCGCTCTTTGCCTTCTCTAGTTCTGACATGACCTGACACACCTCTCATAACCTTCGCTCATGATCTCGTTCATTATCTCTTTCGGATCCCCGGAACACGCGATCTTTCCACCGAGCATTACATGTGCTCTGTCGACCTTAACAAAGTTCATTATGAAACCGAGGTGAGTAATAATAAGACCCGATTTCTTCCTAGCACTCGGTCGTTTGTCTCTGTCGAGAAGTTCACTCATAACTCCACCGATCAGCTCAACATTCTCTACGTCCACACCTGAATCCGGTTCATCGAACATGATAAATTCAGGATCCTGGGCAACAAGCTGCATCATCTCAGAGCGTTTCACCTCACCGCCGGAGAATCCCAGATTGACGTCCCTTTCCAAAAAGTCTCTGTTGAACTTGAGCCCTTCGGCAAGCTTGAGAACCTCCGGATCATCAATCTCCTCACTATTCCGTCCATAGGCAACATTTACCATATCTCCAAGTCGAACTCCCCTAACCGCAGGCGGATGCTGAAATAATATCCCTACACCCAGTTTTATCCTATCTGTAGTGGGAATATGGGTTATGTCCACACCCTTGAATAAGATGGTCCCACTCTTAACTTTGTACTTGGGGTAACCAAGGATTGTCATTAGTAGTGAACTCTTTCCCGATCCATTTGGTCCGAGAAGAACGTGTGTTTCGCCTTCTTGGACAATGAGATTTAGCCCTTCAATTATATGCCTTCCTTCGATATTAACGGATAAATCTTCAATTTGGAGCAATAATAATCCCTCATCAATGAAGAAAGTCGGACATCTAAAAATAACTTTCTGTAAGAATCTTTAATAAATTGTTTGGCTAAATTTATAATTATCATCCGTATAACAAATTATCATAATTTGAAGAATTATCAGAGTTGGAATAAAAAGCTTTTAAAAAAACCCCTCCCACAACCTGCCCTTACCGGCAGACCAAGACCAGATGATAGAACCCTCTAAATGGCATCTTTTTCGTTCTAACGACCGTATAAATGGGAAGATATGCCAGGGAAGTATGGATCATAGCACGCTGCCTGGAGAAGAATGAAAAAGGTGGCAGGAAGAAGGTGTTATGGATATAATCTTCCAAGAATTATTAAGTAAGATCTCGCTGAAAGGCAAGAGATGTGACACCTGCTATATTTGATTGTGATGCCTACAAGAACAAGGGTTCAGTTGAGAGATTCAACGCTTGGAGATATACTTCATGGACATCTCTACTCTGGCATCAATCAAGGTGATCTTGAGGGTTTTGGGATGGGTTTTATGTTATCGAGTTAAATGTGATAATCGTGGATAAAATAAAGGTAAGTTGGACAGTTACAATAACTTCATTGGTTACTGTTTTAGTAACATTATTGGTCCTTCATAATATCTGTCTCTTATTTGTAATTTTTGTTGTGCCCATAGCAATTCCAATAGTATATGGCTATAAAACAGGTGATAGAGCCACATCTGTTCTATTGGGGGGTTTACCGATAGCTATCGCGATTATATTGCCCAATTTATTCCACAATAATGGCTATGGAATTCAACGATGGGTTGAAGTCCTTACTTATTCGGTGGTTTCAGGATCTGTTTGTGGTTTAGAAGGTTATTTTTCATCTAAGCAAAATCTGAGAAGTCTTACAATCTCAATATGTTTTAGCATTATTTGGATTATAATATTCTTTTCTGGTATTGATTAGCTACTAGTGAAGTTGAAGTGATACTTCAACATTCATATATGTGGGGTGGATGAGGCTACGTTTCTTCTCCTTGATTGAAGGTATGATGGTGGTGATGGTTGCAAGCATCGTCGTTCTGAAATATGGAAGTTATAATCAGCATATCGTGTATTTTTAAGAATAATGAGGGTTGTAGGAGGTGAAAGAAGACTGACCATTTATGGGCACCGGGTTGTTTTCAAAAAACTTTTAGGAAAAGTTTTATCAAAAATGCTTCGCGATCAGTAGGTCATGGGTGGGAAGTTGTGGAACAGTATATTTCAACACAAGGCAATTCATCTAACAAAGGGAAAATTATAAAATGGCCTGACACCGCCAGCCTGAGAGGTGTCCGATTGAAAATCGGACTAAAGGGGCGCTCTGCACCCCTTGTTTTGATTAACCTTTTATTTAAAAGGTTATTAACAAGCCCTGCACCTATAAGTACGGGGTATAGTGACTTGAAAGAGGATTAGGGGGTTGGAAAATGCGAGATAAGGAAATGAGATTATCAAAACTTCAATTATTTCTAAAATTCATTAAGGCCGATAAAAGGTGTTTACCTCAATTTAAGGAAGAGCAGAAAAGAAAAGGAATTCCAGTGGGTGAATTAGATTTCCCTTTGCTCAGATATACATTTTCGCTTAATGATAGATTGAGAATGCTTACTATACTTAGAAATGATATTCATAATTTAAATAAAGAAGCTATAGAGGAAATGAAAAGAACACAAGAAAAAGGTTATGGCACAAATGAAAAGGATTTGATTTTAACTGTTTATTATGAGTCTTTTCTAAATCAAATCTATAATATAATGGAAAACTTAGCTAAAATCAATTTATTTATGTTTGATGCAAATATAAATCCTAAACATGGTTTTTCAGACCAAATGAAGAAGATAAAAGAGGGAATACTAGAATTCCACCCAGACTATGATAAATTAATAAAAGAAGAAATGGATTGGTATATGGAAGTCCATCGAATAAGAAGTAATACGAATCATTATATGGTTGGAATGAATGTTTTTGGACGAACAGAAGATGAAGAATGGATTCCTCAATATATGAATTTTAATATTTCTGAACGTTTCTCTGATAACGATTTTAAAATTGAACGAAATATTCTGAGTGATACGGAATTTTTTTATAATTCTACTATTAAAACCCTAAATCAAATATCTGAGATCTATATTGAGAGAATGGATGAGGAAAAACCATGTGCGGTTACATTCATTGGAACGGATGAAATTGAGTTTCGAGAAATAAGTTATAATCAATTTATAGCTGGGGAAAAAGGGAAATCAATACAAAAGTTCCAACTCGGAGGGAATGAATTAAATAGTAAAGGGTAGAATAAAGGGCAGGGGTTATAGCCCTAAACCCAACATACGGCAACGTATGCACCCGAACTTCATTCTGGTGTGGGTTGGCTGGGGCTTATACCGTTATCAAATGGATCAAATCTGAGAGGGATTTTGAGGGCCTATTCCCTCAATAAAAATCAAAAAAATCAAAGCCTTTATAAGCTATGGCTAACTATAATATAGTAT
>JAXHTN010000186.1:0-3969 GCA_034190145.1 Halobacteriota archaeon
TTAAACTGTTTTAGTTTGTCTAACAACCGATAAATACTTTATTTATGGCTGGAATAGAAAAGAATTATGTTTGACAGGGGTGCATATTATTGGTTATCGGGTAATTGTGGGACAGGCTCTTAATTCTGTGATGCAAATGATCAATTGTATAGGGATTCTTCATTTTATGATGAAGGATCATCAACCTTTTTTATTCTTTTCCTTGATTCTACTCTGAAAACTTTCTTCTACGACTCATTATCCTTTATTGCAACATAAAGATCGATCTCAGCGCCCTTCTTTTTCGTACTCCTCTCGTCATGGTACTCAAAATCGTCGATCGCACCGTCCTGTTCATACTCCGAACCAGGTAGCCAGTCGAGATAGACATGCCTCTTCATCCTTCCTATAGCCATACCCCAGGAGAAACGGTTTCTTGGCTTGATGGTGAAGACTGCGTATTTTATTGCAGGAATTTCAAAAGAGATCATACCTTCAGGGACAACTTCAGTACTAGTAACGATATCGCCCATAATGTACTTCCAACTCCTACTCTCTTCATCAAAATCTTTGCTGACTGCTGCAAATCCCCAGGGTTCCCTCATATTTGGGATTTCATTATTTTGCTTGAATCTCTCGAATTCCTTTCCAAGTCTTGTTGCATCACGATAAATCTTCCTAGCATCAGTATCAACTGACATACCAATGATCTTTATCGTATCTTCAAGATCAACTATTCGAGGAACTTTATCTATGGTATCACCTTTTGAGTCTTTTCTCCGAGATAGCATCATAAAAACCCGATCGAAAAGAATAATTTATGTAGTATTTGTAATAGTCCGTTTAATCATGCCTCTGATCTCTTCCATTCTCTTCTCAGATAGCTCAATCATACGTTCTTGACTTTTCAAAACATTTTTTACGGATTCACCCTCGACAAATTCGGTTTTTGTAGATTCATGAAGAACATTCATCAATTTACGATGGCGATTTACAGCTTTAGCTAGATTCTCGTACTCTTCGGCAAGCGAGCCATTATAATCTTCTTTAAGGAGGTATACAATACTGCTTATCTCCTCCTCTTCTTTGAAAATATCTCTAACATCTGAGAGAAGACTATCTTTGGAAAAAGGTTTTAGTATGTAATTTTCGATATTATCTATAGGTTTATCCTCCATAATCTCAGGTGTCAATAGAACAACAGTGAGCATCAAGACCGGTATGGAACTGAAATCCTTATTTAACTTTAGTGCATTTAAAATCTGCCACCCATCCATTGGCTTCATCATGATGTCCAGTAGTATCAAATCAGGCTTCTCTTCACGTATCTTCGCAAGGCACTCCTCCCCCTTATATGCCTTCATCACTTCATAGTTTTCTGACTCAAGCATTCGTGAAACCATATCAACGATATCGGGCATATCATCGACTACCATCACTTTCTTCTTCATTATACTCCCCCTTTCTTGGGTAATGAAAAATAAAAAGTACTTCCTCTGCCTACCTCACTATCTATCCAGACTTTGCCACCGTGGGCCCAAACGATCCCTCTGACGATTGCAAGACCCAATCCAGCTCCCCCTGTTTCGTGCTCCAAATAACCACCTATCTCATAAAACCTATCGAAGATCTTCTCATGTTCTTCTTGAGGGATTCCAATCCCCTCGTCCGAGACAGCAACAACTACACACACATTTCTATCCTCAACGTTTATAGCTATTTCCCTGGTAGGGGGGGTGAACTTTATGGCATTGTTGAGTAGGTTACTCAATACCTGTCTAATTCGCTCTTGATCACAGATGACGATAATTGGATTTTCAGGATTTTCAACTGTAATTCGGAGATTTTTATCCATTGCGAGAGGTTCCATCTCTTGTACAGTCTCTCTAATGAGCCCATTTAATAGGCAAGGTCCCTTATTCAATTTGAGTTTACCCGAATCGATCCGTGATATGTCCATCATCTCTTTGTTAAGCTTTATTAAGTATCCAACATTTTTAAAAATTATATTTAGTCTCTCTCTTTGTTCCTCGGTAATCTCTCCAAATAAACCCTCATTCAGTAATTCGACATTGGCGCTGATGATAGAAAGTGGTGTACCTATCTCGTGTGTGGCAATGGCTGCAAACTCTGTCTTCATCTTATCCATCCCCTTCAATTCTTCATATGCCTTTTGCAGCTCTTCTTTTGATCTTCTAAGTTCTTCTTCGGCACTTTTGCGAGCAGTAATATCCCTAGAGATAAATTGGACTGTTTTTTTGGGCTTCTCGGTTGAAAGGGGCACTACTATGTTTAAGAAATATCTTCCTTCTATCTCGTCCTCAAAGGTCATTACACGGTTATGGCCAAGTGCCTTTTGAATCATCTGCATCCTTTGACCTGCAACATTTACAGACATCAGATCGCTTATTCTCTTTCCAATAAGTTCATTTGAATATTTGCTAAAATTCTTTGCCATTGTGGCATTCATTGTCAAGAATGTACCTTCATCACCTTCAATTTGAGCAATTGCGTCTGGAGAAGAATCAAATAACGTGTGATAACGCTCCTCAGATTCTTTTATCTTCCTATCAGCACGTTTATGCCTTACACAAATCGAATAAAATTCGGCCAACCGTTTGACTGCACTTAAGTCCCGATCAGTATACTCATTCTCAGAATCCGAAAGCGTTATCCGGCCTCTATGCACCCCACCGTCGATGATCGGGACGGATAGTAGATTTTTGATGTTAGTGTCCTTTCCGTCTGGTGTAACCCTTATTTCGGATGACTCGGGCGAATTATTGTAAAATGATCTCTTTTTCATACTGTCAGGAAGGATATACCTTCCAAAGTCTCTTTTATCGCTATCAGGATGTGTTATTGAGCCAGATCTGCTCTCTGTTAAAATTTTTGCATAAACCAGCACCATCTCAGCAATATCCTCTATCTCTGACGATTTGAGAAGTAGAGTTTTGGATATTTTGCTGATCACAATGTTAACTGCAAGCTCCCACCTCAACGTTCTCTCCATTCGCTTAAAGCTTGTAACATCTCTTATTGTGCAGATGATGCTAGGTTGACCTTCATAAGAGATGAGATCATACGAGAGTTCGACATCTTTTATTAATCCATCTTTTGTTAGGATTCTCGTCTCAGTTACACTTTCGCTTCCCCTTTGTTCTGAATGATCGATATACTCAGCCATGATCGTATCTTTCTGCTGTGGGACAAATAGATCTAAAAAGTTCATATCTTTAAGCTCTTCTGGAGTGTAACCGGTTGTTTTACTCATCGCTTTGTTGGAGTACAAAATTTTATCTTCTCTATGTATTATTACCCCATCATTTACGTTTTGAAGAATGGTATAATAATTAGATCTATCATGCCCGGAACCTGCTTCTCCCAAGTTCTCGATCAATTCAAAGGCCTTATTAAGTTCATTTGAGAGGTCTTCACTGACAATTCTTATCGTATTTATGCTTCCTTCGACGATGATATCTAGGTGATCTTTCAGTATATTTAAAGCAGTTATATACCACGAGAAATTATGAAGATCCCCCACCAATTCATTGTTATATTGTATCTCTTCCCTCTCCTTTTTAAATCATCTCTTCGAGTTCAAGGCTAAGAATTGGCTATCCTGCTATATGTTTGAAACTTGCCCATATTAAAGATGAAGGATGTCTGTGATAAAGCAGATTAATACTATATATGCCTCCTGCAGCGGATATCTCTCTAATATGTCCTCCTCTTGTTTCCTAGAGCCCCTAATTCACTCTTTAACGTAGATCAATATAAAATTTTGTGCAATCATCATCGATAACACAGATGATAAATCTTGATTAAAAGTAAGTTACTTATCATTTGCAGAGAAACTAACAAATGAAAGAATGTTCACTCATATTAAGGATGGGAAGCTTGCAATGGTAGACATCTCTGAAAAGGATGATCAGTTGAGAAGAGCGACAGCCTCAGGAAATATCCGGCTGAAGAGTAGTACGATTGATG
>JAXHTN010000187.1:0-3903 GCA_034190145.1 Halobacteriota archaeon
AAACCAACTATGACAATGATTACAGTAATATTGTTGATGACCAGCGCGATTCTTACCTCGTTTCACTATGTCCTTTCCATTCTCCTTCAGGAAATATTTACACTTTAGATTCTGGCACGTTATATCTATCTTGCCTCTAGGTCTAGCCATTCAGCATCACGATGGAGATATGGACATTATCCTATATTAATTATGCGGTCCATTTAAGGACAGTATTGAAGTTTAACCAACATGATATCGTGCTTGATCGGGGTTCACACGACAATGAGGTATAAGGAAATATTATTTCAGAAAATACAGATTCTGGCATCTACCTTGGTGATGATTGGAGTGGATTATGTGTCTACTCCAATGAAGTAACCTTCAACCTCGTTACCAAGAACGGTAAGTATGGTTTTTACTTTATAGATGTCTGTTCTGGAAACAATATATATCTCAACAACATCGCTGAAAATGCCGTTCTCAATACATCAACAGGTGGTTACGAGTACAACTTCTAAAACGATCGCACTGAAGATATCGATGCAACGGGTAAAACTGGTGGGTACAACAGACAACGACACGATCAATGCAAGCATCTACGATAAGCATGACAACGCCTATTTTGGTGAAGTAATTTATAAACCCAAGCTTACAAGCGCGTCTCCCGGTGCACCTGTTCCGGAGAGTACGACGGTCATTTCTCTTGCAGTGGGCCTGATTGTAATACTTGGTTACGTAAATAGGTATAGACGGAATTTTTCGGGGATTGTTTTTTTACTCAATCCCCCAAGTTCTTGGTTGTTTAGTTAACTTTATATCGTGTTGACCATCACTCTTTTAATAAATTTATAGAAATGATTAAATGGGGTTTGAATGACATGGGTGGGATAATTAGATCTGGGGCGATCTCGATTTTGGCACTGATATTGTTACTCTCATTTACTGCTGTATCTGTGAGTGCCGGAACGACTATCAACGTACCTGGTGATAAGACATCAATTCAAGCTGCCATAGCTGCAGCGTCGAGTGGTGACACCATCATAGTTGGTAGTAGTTATAATATTAATGAGAATGTGGATGTTAATAAGGGTGATTTGACGATAATGGCATCAGGTGAGGATGTTGTTGTTGAAGCAAGTAATACTAATGACCACGTGATTTATGTTACAGCAGATTACACCAATATCAGTGGGTTCAGAATAGAGGGTGCAACTTCAAATGGGAAAAGCGGAATATTCCTAGATGGGGTAAATCACTGCAACATCTCAGAAAATGAGATCACAGATAACTATTATGGTATAGATATCTACCAATCATCAGATAATATTGTGTTGGAAAATAACATAAGCTCCAATGATCGGGGTATAAAGATGTATCATTCAGACAACAACACCATATCTGAAAACAAAGTGACGTATAATGACCTTGATGGAATCCATATGAGCTGGTGTGATCTAAATGACCTGCTAGAAAATACTGTGAGTAACAATGACGGTAGTGGTATTAAGATGACCTCATATTCATCGGATAACAACTTAACGAGCAACACCGTAAACTCAAACAGTGGGAATGGAATATTTTTGGACTATGGTTCAGAAGTCACCAATTTAACGGGCAACTCAGTAAACTCAAACGATGGTTATGGTATTCGTTTGAGCCAGTCGGAGAACTCTGTTCTATCTGGAAATTCCATGTCTGGAAATGGTTACAACTTCGGTGTTGATGGTTATAGTGAATCTCACTATGTACATGATATTGATGATAGCAATACAGTTGCCTCAATGCCTATTTATTATGTAGTTAGTCGGACCGGTTATACTGTACCGTCAGGTGCAGGATATGTTGGTGTGATAGATTCTGAAGATATAACCGTAAGCGATCAAACATTGACAAAGAATGGACAAGGCCTGATCATTGCCTTTTCATCTGAATTGCTGGTAGAGGATGTTACTGCAACGGATAACAACATTGGGATCTATCTTTTAGAGTCAGACTACAACGACATCGTCGATAGCGATATAAGTTCAAACGACAATTATGGTATCTTTATTGAGTACTCAAGCTTCAACAATATCACCGGATGTGATATAAAAGAGAATGATGGGGAAGGAATCTTCATCAGAGGCTTGGAACAAGGTGGTGGAGAAGGCGAAGGTGATAGTGATGAAGGGCATAGTTACCATAACATCACCGGAAATGTTGTTTCTGACAATAGATATAATGGGGTACATCTTGAGTATGAGGAGTATTGTAATATCTCAAACAATGTAGTCGACTCAAACGGTGGGACAGGTATACGCATAGATTACTCCAGTTATAACAAAGTCACGGGAAATACTGTTAACGGAAGTGGTGAAGATGGGATATTTGTTGGGGCTTTGGAAAGTATGAGCTACAACGACGTGCTCGATAACATCGTTACAAAGAATGGCCTTGAGTATGGTTCTGCAGGTATCTGTCTTGAAGGAGAAGAGAACTGCAAAGTATCAGGTAACACTGTGAAATTCAACTTTTACGGTATCGTCCTGAAAGAAGGCTCTTACAAAAATGAAGTATCAGGAAATATTATTTCAGAAAATACATATGGTGGCATCTTTTTTAGTGGAAATGTGTGGGATACCGAAGTAAAAAACAACCTCGTAACAAAGAACGGTGAATATGGTTTCTACATCGGATGGGGCTTTGGTAATACTAACATCATAGCTCTCAACAACATCGCTGAAAATGGCGTTCTCAATACATTATCAGGAGGTTATGAGTACAACTTCTACAACGATCACACAGAAGATATCGATGCAACGGAAAACTGGTGGGCCACAACAGACAACGACACGATAGATGCAAGTATCTATGATAAGTATGACAACGCCTATTCTGGTGAAGTAATTTATAAACCCAAGCTTACAAGCGCGTCTCCCGGTGCACCTGTTCCAGAGGTAGCAACGGTTATTCTACTTGCAATTGGTCTCTTGGTGATCGTAGGATATGTAAGGATAAAAACGAGGTGATATATCAGGAAGCGGGGTAAAATCCCCGCTCTTCCTTTTAAGAGGGAATAGAAGAGTCTTTACGTTAATAAATAAACAAGTCTTGTATCCTTTGGTGTAAATCTATGCTCCAGTCTTAGATCATCCGCTAGCCAAACAGTCCGCTACTGAAATGCTATTTCGATACCTTACTCTTTGAGGGACATACTTATCTTTAATAGTAGTTTCACCTTAAGGCCGTACTATTAACAGAATGGAGTCCATGGCCTAACAATTATTTTGACCGAGTTATCCCCAAGCTTATCTACAAAGATCTGAGGGGCGGGCTCTTTAAAAGATAATGTCTCTTCTTGTATGGTTTCCTCAATTATCTTCATCGCTTCAAAGCATCGCCACTTTACCTTATACCAATCACATACTCGAATATACAATGTTTGGCGGGACCAGAATTATCCATGTCCCAATTATTGAGTTGTATGCGATCTTAATTATGTTGCCCATGTGGGGTTTACCCATCTTATCTCTGATCGACCTTTGAATATATACTTATGATGCTCTTGAAACAATTACCGCGATCAGAAGAATTAATGCAAATGTTAGTTTTTAAAGTCGCCATAGAGTGTAAACTTATTTTTATTGAGTGAGATGGTATCAAGAATCTTGAAAGAGTGCTTATCAGATTATATGAACATACCAATCTCCACTGAAAAGTCTACTAGATAACTTCTTTGATAAAAAAGGTTCAATTGGGTTAATTAATAGCTCCGCATGTATAACCAAAAAAAAAAATAAAATACAAAAAAGGAGGATCCACCTCCTTTGCTGTTACTTTCCACCGAGTAGGTCGGTAATCTTCATACCGCCTTCTCCACCTTCGCCGCCTTCTTCGTCTCCTCCGAAGCCGACCATGTCTATGATTGTGTCGAACATTCCT
>JAXHTN010000188.1:0-3901 GCA_034190145.1 Halobacteriota archaeon
AAAGAATGCTATGGTTATAATGTCCCTACTTTTCAAATTGAAATCGACCGGCCTGATGCGCTCATTTACTACTTTCACAAGATAATACAGTATAAGGGGTAAAGCAGCCAACACACCACAGACGACTGCTATCTTTATCTCAAGAAGTATCAGTTCAAGAGGTTCAAGCTGAATAAGATTCATTCCTGTCGGAAGGAGGTCATCTGAGATTCTCTTTATGACACGGTTTAAAAAAGGAAAAGTGATCAGAATTCCCAAAACAAGTATGACGCCAATTGGTATCATCCTCTTCCTTAATCCATCTGCAATAGCGGTCAGTTCTTCCATCTTCGCACAACTCGTAATTTACTAAAGCTAGTCACTTTTTCTTCAGTAGTCTATGTGTGTTAATATATATTTCTTTTATCTCAACATTTTCGATTTGCATGAACCCCTTCAAACCACAATGTTTTTTTGGTAAGAGTATATTTATCTCCGTTGATTACACATGATCTCATCTGATGTCCTCGAACGAGTTCAAAAAGGCGAAGTGCTAAGAGAAGATGTCATCCACCTATTCCGGGCCGGTTCAAGAGATTTGTTCTCTCTTGCAAATGACCTCAGGGAAGTGGTCAATGGAAATATTGCCACTTATGTCGTGAATAGGAATATTAACTTCACCAATTCATGCGTAGGAGATTGTAAATTTTGTGCTTTTAAGAGTGAAGAGGGTTATGTGCTCGGCAAGGAAGAGATTCTTGAGAAGGTTGGAGAGGCGTATGATCTCGGTGCGACAGAGGTGTGCATTCAAGGAGGTCTATTGCCGAATGTGGGGGTTCAATATTACTGCGAGATGCTCGAGGATATTAAATCGCGTTATGATGTGCATATCCATGCTTATTCTCCTATGGAAGTCTTCCATGCATCAAGAAACTCTGATATGAGCGTCCTTGAAGTGCTAAAGAAGCTCAAGCAATCAGGGTTGGATTCGATGCCCGGTACAGCAGCAGAGATTCTTGTTGATCGTGTACGAGGAATCATTTGCCCAAGCAAAATCACTTCTGATCAATGGATCAGTGTTGTAAAGACGGCGCACAAACTAGGAATACCGACTACGGCAACGATGATGTATGGGCACGTCGAGACTGAAAATGAGAGAATAGAACATCTCTTGAAGATAAGGGATATTCAGAAAGAGACTGGAGGATTTACGGAGTTCGTACCATTACCCTTCTTATCGAGAAATACTCATTTGGATGGTAACAGATTGACGTGTCTTGATAATCTCAGAATTCTTGCATTAGCAAGGATAATATTTCATAAAAACATAAATAACATCCAGGTATCTTGGGTCAAGATGGGAAAGACTCTCGCAAAATTTGCCTTGTTGTGCGGAGCAAATGATCTTGGTGGTACTCTTATGGAGGAGAATATCTCAAGATCAGCTGGCAGCATGTACGGAGAATATATAACCCCTGAAGAGTTTGATAGCATGATACTGAGCACCGGACGCACTCCGATGAAGCGAAGCACCTTGTACGACAGACTATTTTAGCATAACTATCGGATTACAGAGGTCAAACTCAACCAACGGTCTACTATGGATCCCACTCCAAGTAAAAATGTTGTGAAAAGTGTAACGCTCTGAAAATTGTTATCAAAGATTATGAGAAGCACGGTAAGTGCCTGAAACCCGGTAGTCATCTTTCCGTATTTGTTCGGTGAGAATGACATCCTTTTTCTGACCGATGGTGATAGTACAAGGAGTGCAACAAGAAACAGGCCTAATGTGAGGATATCCCTACTCATGAATAGAAGAACTGAGGAAAATGATAGTTGATATTTGATGAAGAGTGCAAGTATAATTAAGCCCATAAATATTTTATCAGTTATTGAATCAAAGAACTTCCCCCATCTGATGTCTTGTGTCCTCCTCCGGGCAAAATATCCATCGAGAAGATCTGTTGCACCCGCAAATACAAGTATACAGACGGCTATCTGCCAATCAAGCATCAAAATGGCAAAGAAGGATACTGGCGCAAGAAAAAGCCGAATTGATGTTAATATATTTGCGGTGTCCATCTGTATAAATCATTCGAATGCTATGCTTATGAATATTACTATAATGGGTGGAATGGATGGCTGACAAAAAAGGTTTTATTGATTAGGATCGGAAAAAAGTGGTGGTTTTTTGAGAAGATGGGCATTTAAGGGCAGGGAGCTATCAGAAACTTAGCTTCCAAGAGGTGAATAAACATGCGATTAATTAAGGCTCACTGCCCATATTTTAATACTACTATGGCATGGAGGGGTATATAAATAATGTGGACATATTTTTTTAAGATTGTGTGATCATAGTCTACGGAAAACACCAGAAAAAACTGGTTCATGCCTTATCATGTATCCAATAATCGCCATCGACTGTCAGCTCCTTCTTCCAAATAGGTACTTCCTCTTTCACCCTTTCGATAGCATCGGAAAGTGCATTGAATACTTGAGACCTATGAGCTCCCAAGACCACAATGTAGACGATATCATTTCCGGTCTCGATATAACCGGATCTGTGGTGGATAAAGACCTCCAAAACACCCTCTCTTTTCTTGAGGTCCTCCGTTATATGGTTTATCTTCTCCTCCGCAACTCCCGCATACATCTCAAACTCGAGTGCCTTCACCTCAACATCCTCGGAAACACCACGGACTATACCTGTAAACGTACCAATTGCCCCAGCTTTGCGAATATCAGGACTCGCCTTTGCCTTCAGGATAAGTGAATCAAGAGTATAAAAATCATCCTGCTCAAGTATTACTTCTACCAGCTCCGATGGATCAACATCGGGATCTACTCTTTTAACAACATTTTCAGCGGTGACATCACCGATCGCTATCTTGGGGAGTTTGCTACTCTTAAAACCCTCAACAAGTGCTATCTCAATTCCTTCGTCTGCAAGCTCAACAAGAGCTTCTTCAAGATCTACCCTCTTTGAGATCTTCACAGCCTCAACAGGCGTTAATGCCATGACAAATTCTGCTCCTGCATTTGAGAATTTCTCAGTATCCCTCCCTTTTGAATCAAACTGACTGTGTATATGTTTCAAGACTCCTACAGACCCATATCTCTTCATCATTGGGATTAGGCGTACAATAAGCGATGTCTTCCCCGAATTCTTCTCCCCGATGATTGATACTATCTTCATAACAAATACTCCTCTTTCTATCGATCTATTTAAAGATTATTAGTGGATATTGTGGTTGTTACACCCTCTTCTATCTCAAACTCGACATCCAAAAACTGTCTTGTCACCCAGATATTCGTCTTTGTATGGCTGGTAAATCTATTTACTGAAAACTCGGATCTTCCCTTTGCAAGGGCCATGTAAGGTATAAGTTGATCGGATAAGAACCTGTCAACGGAAGAACCGAATCTCATCTCAGAGATAATTATTTCAGCAGCCTCGGTTCCGACCTTCTCTGCCGCCTTACCTCTCTTTCCGAGTGCACTCCCTCCTTTATGATCGCACCAGAGTGTAATCCCACTTCCTGTCAATTCATTCGCCGACTGCTCAAGTTTAATCTCTGCATTAAGATCTTCTTTAAGTAAAGTCTTCTTTGCAGCTGTCAGTTGTCTTTTAGCAACATGCGTGGGCAATCCCGAAGAGTGTGATATTCCTCTTATCAGGCCGCTGTTGCTCTCGATTATTTTTCCTCTAAGCTCTGATGGATAGATTGTAGCTCTTACAAGCCCCTTACCTTTTGGATAGTAACCTCTTCTTATAAGATCAATCTCAATTTTCACTCCAAACGATCTCAACGCCGGTACCGTGATATATCTGAAAAAATCAATTGATGGAGACCATAGAACGTCTGTTCCTCCTGTTATATACACCTCAACTGGTGTGCTTGAG
The DNA here is from genome assembly GCA_034190145.1 of Halobacteriota archaeon. GTDB lineage: Archaea > Halobacteriota > Syntropharchaeia > DAOWMC01 > DAOWMC01 > JAXHTN01. The sequence goes on from JAXHTN010000188.1 coordinate 3,884, forward strand.
AAAATTGCCACAGGAATT
>JAXHTN010000189.1:0-3896 GCA_034190145.1 Halobacteriota archaeon
CCTTCACATACGAACTTCTTGTAGAACCAGTAGGTATGATCCCCGACATCAACAGATATTATCGCATCCTCTTTCACGTTTCTCTTGATTGCCTGGATGACAAAGCCCGGATTTATCGGCACTGAATAGTCTTCGGAATCATTCTTGATCTCTCCCATGTGCTCGGCTTTAATCTTGTTTATACCATCCAAAAATTGATTATCTTCCTCTTTTTGATTTAAAAGTGGTAACAATCTTCCAAGTATCAATTTTGCGTCACCAATAAGCTCCGATGTAACATCGAAAGTCTTTCCCACCCTTGTGGAATCTATATCTATCTGAACCGTCTTTACACCGGAAGGAACAAGATTTGCCTGCCTGAAACCCGACCCGATGATTATTACAAGCTCACAATCACGAATTGCTTTTGCGGCATGCTTTGAACCGATAGAACCGAGAACGCCAAGAGAATACTTGTACGTTTCATCAATAACTCCTTTTGCCCTTGAAGTGGTTGCAATTGGTGCCACCAATATCTTTGAGAGTTCGATCAACTCATCGCTAGCATGTCTTGACCCCCAACCCGCAAGTATTGCTATTCTTTTGCAGTTATTGATCAGTTCGGCTGTTTTTACAATTCTTTCATCGTCAGAGACGATTGAATTTTTAAATAACCTCTTTTCGATGCTGAATGGTCTATCGGAGCATCTCTCTACGAGTATATCTGTCGGTGTACTCAGAACTGAGACTCCCGGTTTCTTGTAAGCGTACTTGACGGCCCTTGTAACGAGTCCTACAGCTTGATTGGACCTTGCTATCGTCTGAGCATACTCTGAGAAAGGTTTGAAGATATCTATCTGATCTATCTCCTGAAATGCCTCACTTCCAAGGAATACTTCGGGCACCTGGCCTGCAAGAGCAAGAACCGGACTCCTATCCGTTGCAGAATCCATAAGACCGGTGATAAGGTTGGTACTTCCGGGGCCAGCAATCGAGATGCATACTCCAAGTGTGTCTGTCATCTTACCATGAGCTGATGCCATAAAAGCTGCCGTCTCTTCATGCCTTGTCAAAATAAATTTTATCTTGTCACTTTTTCTCACCGACTCGATTATGGGGAGATTAGAGTGCCCTGGAATACCGTAGATGTATCGGACTCCGAATGCCTCCAGCTGTTCAACGATCTTATCAGCAACCGTTGTCTTTACACTCTCATCCTCTTCTTTTACAACGCCTTCGAGGACAAAAGCGGATTTTGGCGAGCCGCATACCGGGCAGAAGAAAGAATCGGGAAGATCTGCAAACTTTTTTCCTTCCACCTCTTCATCATAAACCCAATTACAGACAGTGCATCTGAATTTTGCCATCTTTTATAACTCCCTCGACATTCTCACATTATTCCTCTCTTGATCTACAGACGGGTTTCTTTCCCTTGTCGAATATCTCCCTTGCCTCCTCTTCTCCAAGAATTCCCTTTTTAACAACCAGTTCTTTAACCGAAATGCCCTCTTCAAGCGATTCCTTTGCGATCTCTGCCGCTTTTAAGTAACCTATCTTTGGATTCAAGAGTGTTGCAAGTGATGGATTGAGATCCAGATACGCCTTACACTTTTTTTCGTTTGCCTTGATCCCTCTCACGCATCTTTTTTCAAATGCAGGAAGATAATTTGTGAGAATAGCAATCGAACTGAGGATATTATACGTCATCACCGGAGTCATCACGTTCAGTTCCATCTGTCCTGCCTGCCCACTGATCGAGACTGTAGTGTCGTTTCCGACCACCTGAAAGCAGACCATGTTGAGACATTCGGCCATCACCGGATTTACCTTACCTGGCATTATCGATGAACCGGGTTGAACCGCAGGAAGTTCTATCTCATAAAGGCCGGTCGTCGGACCGGAAGCAAGAAGCCTGAGATCGTTTGCTACTCTGATCAGTTCAATGGCCAGTTCCTTGAGCGAACCCGAGATTGCGACGAGCTGTGATCTGCTCTGAAGTGCCTCAAAGCTGTCTCTTGCACTTTTGAGATCGAGTGATGTCAACGAAGAGAGTTCTTCTATCACTCTTTTCCTATACTCCGGATGGGTATTTGCACCTGTTCCGGTTGCGGTCCCGCCGATCGGAAGCTCCAAAAGGTCATCTCTTCGCTCCTTGATCCTCTTTGATGCCCTTGATATCGCTGTTGAGTAGGCGTAAAACTCATCTCCCAAAGTAACAGGCATAGCGTCCATAAGGTGAGTTCTTCCTGATTTTGCGATATCACAAAATTCCTTTGCCTTATCACTGAAAGCTAGCGAAAGATCGTTAAGTACAGGCAAGAGTCTATCCACTGCAATTATAACTGAGATATGAGATGCTGTTGGGAATGTATCGTTTGTCGACTGGGCCATATTGACATGGTCATTCGGGCTCAAAAAATTATAGTCACCCTTCTTCTTTTTTAGGATCTCAAGTGCCCTATTTGCTATCACCTCATTCACATTCATATTAAAAGATGTACCTGCGCCGGCCTGGAAGACATCTACAGGAAATTGATCACCAAAGCCCCCATCAATGATCTCATCACATGCTTTTACGATGGCGTCACCTTTACTCGTCTCAAGAAGGCCCAATTGCATATTTGTAATACAAGCAGCCTTTTTTATGTAGACATATGCTAAAATAAACTCTGGCCTCTCCCTTATACCGCTTACAGGGAAATTTTCAATCGCCCTCCCTGTCTGGATACCATAATAGACCTCTTCAGGAATTTCCTTCTCACCCAAAGAGTCCTTCTCTAATCTTACCATGCCATCTCACCAACGAAATTTATCTATTCTTCCTCTCTTTTTCTATCAGCCATCTCTGATAATTTTTGACGAGCCTTCCCGATCGCAATGTTTGGTGTAACGCCTTTTGGGCATACTCTTGTGCAATTAGTGTGAAACTCGCAGCCATACCAACCGGATCTGTCATTTGCTAAAAGAAGTCTTAAGTCATGAGTTTTAACATCTTCTCTTGGGTCAATGTAAAATCTGTAGAGTTTGGCAAGAGCCGCGGGGCCGAGATAGCTATCCTCACTTCCGTTTACCGGACATGCACCGGAACAAGCGGCACATAATACACAATTTGTATACTTTTCAAGCTCGAAGACGTCACTTGGATCCATCAAACTCTCTTTTTCAACTTTTTTTATCGAACGTTTGAATATCGGCTCTATCTTCTTATAATTATCAAAAAATAACTTCATATCCACGATTAAATCCTTTATAACCGGTAGATGCGGAAGGGGCTCGATCAAGATCTCTTCGCGTGTATTTAATGACTCTTCTACCTCAATTGCAGGATATGGCTTAAGTTCAATCTCTTCTGATCCTTCAAGCAGTTTTGAGACCTGGGTCTTGCAGGCAAGCCTTGGGACCTTGTTTATAAGCATCGCGCAGGTTCCACAGACAGCGCCCCTGCATGAGTGACGAAAAGAGAGGGAATCGTCAAGATTTTCCTGGACATAAAATAGTGAAGAAAGAACGGTCATGCCCGGTTTTTCCTTGACTTCGAAGATGTCGTACCCCTCCTTTTTGGTCCCACCATCATAACGATATACCTTGAGCCTCATCAGTATACACGCTCCTTTACAGGAAATCTCCCAAGAGTGACCGGCCTGTATTCAATCTCGACCTTACCGGCTATATCCCGCGCAATGGTATGAAACAGATAATTTTCATCATCTCTTTTTGGATAATCGGTTCTGAAATGAGATCCGCGACTCTCTCTTCTTGCAATCGCGCCCCTGCCGACCACCTCAGCAATAATCAGCATGTTTTCGAGCTCAAGGGTATGAACCAATGCCTGATTGAAGACCTTATCACCCGAATCTATATTTACCCTTAAAAAACGTCTCTTGAGCTCTTCAATATTTTTCAGACCCTCCTCCATT
>JAXHTN010000019.1:0-15040 GCA_034190145.1 Halobacteriota archaeon
GCTTTTCATTATATAGCAATCTTATTGCATAAAAATTTTTTGCTTTAGAAATATTTTTACCTCAATATACTTCATTATTGTACTATGCCATGTATATTTAAAATATACACCTCTAATTATACCTTTTACATTTTGATATATCTCGGAAAAATTCGAAAGCATAATCTTTAATCGATTTGAGACATGTTAGATAGATGGAAAAAGATTGGATAATTGCACCATTTACAATCATTCTCTTGCTTGCACTTCTTTATTTCAATACTGTCAAGTGGCTCATCGAGTCGTGGATTAACGACCCCTATTACTCCCATGGTTTTCTTGTCCCAATCATATCAGGATATATAATTTATAAAAAGATATCAAAATTGGGGGGTATAGAGCCAGCTAATTCTAATTTTGGATTGTTATTTATGATTCCGGGGATTATAATGCACTTTATTGGTCAGCTATGGACAATAAGATTTCTATCAGGTTTTTCAATTATTTCTGTTATCTTAGGCCTGATTTTGCTCATATACGGAAGAGACGTGATGAAGGAACTTTTATTTCCTGTCTTATTTCTTGCGTTTATGGTCCCAATTCCACCATCATTTTTTTTCAGTTTTGAGCTGCAGACATTCTCCTCAGATGTTGCAACTCAACTAGTTAATCTAATCGGAATTGCTGCGGTAAATTCCGGTTCCGAGATTTATCTAGAAAGTTGCTCCTTTGTTGTCGGGGCACCATGCAGTGGCTTGCGATCAATTATCTCGCTTCTTTGTTTATCAACGATTTTTGTATATATATCAGAAGGCAGTTTCATTTCAAGAGCCTTAGTGGTACTTTCTTCAATCCCCATAGCAATCTCTGCAAATATTCTCAGAATAACTTCCATTCTTACTGTAGCAGACGCTTATGGAAGCGATGCTGCAATGAGCTTTTTTCATAACTTTTCAGGAATTTTATCCTTTGGTTTATCGATGATTATGTTACTTGCTGTTGGGAGGTGGTTTGGACGGTTGAAAGTTCGAGAAGAACTCTTCTGATGGTCATCGGGATAATTGTACTATCTTTTGTATCGATGGCACTTCTTGCACCACAGGACATTGCAGACTATACTGCAATAGATACATCCTACTGGAGAGAGACCGAGAATAGATTATTGGTCAAGACATCATACGAGTATAACGATATAGCGAAGATAAGTAACTTTCCTGAGTCTCTCGGAAGTTGGAAAGGTTATGATTTTAGCTATTCTGAGCGCGTATATGAGACACTTGAGGCTGACATACTTCTCAGTAGGGCGTATACACAGGATCGAACTCTTATATGGATGGACATAATCAACAGCAGATCAGGTAAGAGCTTTCATGATCCTAAGGTGTGTTACAGCGGCAAATGGAATATGGTAAATGAGAGTATCGAAGAGCTTCATGTTACCGGAAATAAGAGCTATCTCACTTTCAGCAAGATGTGTGTAAATAAACTGGAACTAGAGAATAAAGAAAATCCTTCTGAAAGACAAGTCGTTATCTATTGGTATATGTTTGAGAGATTTAACGATGAACAAGGTGTCACGATGATAAGATTATCTGCACCGGTAAGATCTGATATCAATGAGACACTCGGTTTTTTAAAGTCCTTTGTGGAAGATGAACTCTTCGATGCCATGTATGAGAGTGAGATTACTGAAAAAACCGTTGCAGAAGGTCTGATAGAAAGACACAGAGGGCTGGGAATGATACTTATTCTTGTGCTTACCAGTTTACCCGTTATCTTGATATTTTTCGGTCAATTTGAAAGACTATTACAACTTGTGAGAAGTCGCTAATTTTTAGAGAATTGTTGGGGTCAAATTCGATACTTTTAAAATCTGACTCGTTATTCTTAACCATTAATGAGGTGGTTTAATTGTTTGGTTATTGTGGTAGAATTCTCCGAATAAATTTAACAGATAATAGAATAAGGTATGAAGAAACCAAAGAAGACATAGTCCGAGACTTTATTGGCGGAAGCGGTCTTGCTTCAAAGATACTTTTCGATGAGTTAATAGAGGGAGTTGATCCACTGTCCCCTGATAATATTCTCATTTTTGCAACAGGTCCTGTCACCGGTTCTAAGGCATTCTTCTCGGGAAGACATCTTGTAGCGGCCAAATCTCCACTCACCGGGATCTACGGACAGGCCACTTCAGGCGGTTATTTCGGAGCAGAGCTCAAATATGCTGGTATCGATGCAGTGATCTTTGAAGGTAAAGCTGATCACCCTGTTTATATCTCAATTAGAGACAACGATATCGAGATTGAAGATGCGGAGAAACTATGGGGGCTTGACTCGGTTGAGACCGAAGCTGAGGTCTTAAAAGAATCAGAACCGAAGACGAGAGTATTATGTATAGGTCCTGCGGGCGAAAATCTCGTCAAATTTGCAGCCATAATGAATGACGGAGGCGCAGCCGGAAGGACTGGTATGGGTTGCGTCATGGGATCAAAGAACCTGAAGGCAGTATCAGTCAAAGGAACAGGCGAACTTGATGTTGCAAAAGAGGAAGAATTAAAGGAACTTAATGCTGAGATACGTAAACTGCTTAAACGAAATGCTCTGATGAAAGACCTCTCCGAACACGGTACTGCCGGTGGTGCAACCGCTCTTAACATGTTTGGTTCGCTACCAACTAAGTATTTCACTGAAGGAAGTTTTACAGGGGGCACAAAGATAGACGGTCACACTATGTCAAAAACGATTTTGAAGAAACGTGAGACATGTTTCAACTGCCCGGTGGCCTGTAAAAGGGTAGTGGAGATAACAGAGGGACCATACTCTGGAATTAATGGAAGGGGTCCGGAATATGAGACCTGTGCAGCATTTGGCTCTTTATGCATGAACGATAGCCTAGAACTGATCTCAAAGATGAATGATCTATGCAATAGATTAGGACTTGACACAATATCGACAGGAAATGTGATAGCATTCACAATGGAGTGCTACGAGAAGGGCCTAACAGATAAAGAAAGCCTTAGCGGAATTGAACTTAACTGGGGATCACACGATATGGTTAAACTTGTTGAGATGATTGCAAGAAGAGATGGATTTGGTGATGTTCTTGCAGAAGGCGTCAGGATTGCGGCAAAAAGTATCGGTGCAGAGGATTTTGCGATGCACTGTAAAGGACTTGAGATTCCAATGTACGACCCGAGAGCTTTGAGAGGGATGGGACTTATTTACCCAACCTCAATACGTGGTGCTTGTCACATGATGGGGATGAGCACTTATTCTGAGATGAATGTACTATCATATCCGTCGCTTGATATTCCAAAAAGGATAGACCCGAGATCCTCCGATGGAAAAGCCCAACTTGTCAAGACTCTTCAGGATTGGATAACCTTCATAAATTCTGCAGTCTTCTGTGAGCTCCCCCTCACCAGGATCAGCAAAGGACCGGAATACACGGCAAAATTATTCTCTCTTGTTACAGGAGTAGATATGGATGTAGAGAGTATGATAAGAGTAGGAGAGAGGATATACAACTTGCAGAGGCTTTTCAACCTAAGAGAATGCACTTCACAGGTAGAAGACGTACTTCCAAAGCGTTTCACAGATGAGAGTCACACAAAAGGCCCATGCAAGGGTTTAACAGCCGAACTAGGCCCAATGCTTTCGGAGTACTATAATCTTAGAGGATGGAGAGACGGTATCCCTGTCAATAAATAAAAAGGAAAAGAGGATCAGATCTCGCAGTATAGCGAGGTCATATATCCCATATTCTCTTTGAAGATCTCTGCCTGTTCTGCCAGTTTCTTCTCGGCAACCTCAACTTCCAACCCCTGTGTCTCGTTTACAAAACTGGCGAATCTTCCCAACCATAAAGATTTGAGAGTTTCCAGGACTTCTTGCCGCTCTTCATCGTCGGATGTGTTCTTATAGGCTGCTGCCATGCTGAATACAAGTTTAGACCATAGTTCCGGACCTATGTGAACAGGCTTTTTCATTGCGCCATAGTCCAATTTTTCTATCAGTTCTTTATTAAGATTTTTCTCTAAAAAGGCCCTATTCTCAGTATAACCTTCTCTAAAGGACCTGTCCAGCGAGTCAATGTCTACCTCAAGTGGGGCTAACTTCTGGCCATGGTACTTGGCCATAGTTGATGTCGTCTCCGGTAAGCGGGGTTTATCACTCCACCTACACTCATAATGCTCCATAAGGTCAAAGATCATTCCTACTACCTGCATAAACATCGGACTTAGATGTTTGGCAGGATCAAGATATTTTATGGTGGATTCATGCAGTTTTAATCCAAGCAACGTCTCCTGGATCTTGCGACCCTCTGCTGCTGCTGTTGTGGTCATGAAGATATCAATTCCAAAATGAGCAGGAAAATGATGGTGTTCTAAAAGATCCCTTGCAAACTCGATCGAGAGTCCGAACTCTCCGCCTATGGGTTGTCTGATATCAACATCATAAAGCGCTCTTGTTAGCGGATAAGCGATATGTTTTGTAATAGGACCATCGTAGATATTTCTTACATAGTAAGGGACAACAAGATCTGCAATACCATATATCGGGGGTTTTCCGAGGTGTTCGATCCACTCCGGACGTACGCTTAATAGGTCACCGTCTATGAGCACAACAGTATCCGTATTCACTTCGGATGCGATCTCGAATATGGTTCTGATTCCATTTCCCTTTCCTGGTCCACCCATCTGCTCCGTGAGTAGTTTGGGTATGTCACCTGGCGGCTCAAACATCTCTGCAAGTTCCATCGTCCGATCCGAAGAGAATCCATCAGATACAATGATCAGCCCATTGTAGTCTGAGAAGTACTCCGAAAGTCCCGATGCTACAACATTCATTACATGTACTATTGTAGCTTCAACATTCTTTGTGCATATACCAACGACTATATCTATTGGCCCAATATTTTTCGTTTTCTCCAGTAATTCCGGTGTAAGTGTCACCATCCATCCCCCATTAAATACCACTATATGGACAACTATTTAATCATTGTGGCAATTTGTTTTATCCTCTCAATCTCTTCTGGTATTCTATACTCATTCTTAGTATTATCTTATATATTTCTCTTACACTGCTGGTATCCAGATCATATTCACGTGCCATCTCAAAAGCCCTGTCAAGTACCCTCTCATTTTGACTTTTATCTTCAATCTCTAGGTTCTCTTCCTTTTTGATCTCTAATACTTGCTCTGCAAGCCTCATTCTCTCTGCTATGCATCCGATTATCTCTTCATCGACTGCCTTGATCTTCTCTCTTACTTCATCAAGAGGCATCTTCAGATCTGCCTCCATGGGTTATCTATCTTGCAGACAGAATCATAACCTCTTGCCATCATAAGAGCGTCAACGATTGCGATTGCGACCATGGCCTCGCCGACAGGGTAGATCCTACCACAGATCGTGGGATCTCTTCTTGTTATTGGAGATAGCACCTTCTCTTCCATCTTATACATGTCCACAGATGGTTGATCAACAGAGACAGTCGGGGTTGGCTTCACTGCTATTCTTACAACAATCTCTTCCCCGTTTGACATGCCTCCGAGGAATCCACCGGAGTTGTTTGTCTTGAATCTCACCTTGCCGTCTTCCAAGTAGGGATGATCATTACACTCAGAGCCTTTCATGTTTGCGACCTCGAATCCGGCACCAAATTCGATACCTTTCACAGCGCCAATGGATGCGAGTCCGTGTGCAATCGTTGCACTGAGTTTATCAAAGACAGGTTCACCAAGACCGGCAGGAATTCCTCTTACCCTAATCTCGACGACACCTCCGGCAGTATCGCCCTCTTCCTTGATCTCAAGAATCCTCTCGATCATCTTATCGGCAGCTTCAAGATCAGGACAGTTCAGATCGTTCTTCCTGTAGTTCTCTTTGATTTCGTCGAAGGTCATCTCTTTTGACTTGATGCCTGCAGACTCTGTTGTGAACCCTATAACCTCAATTCCCTCTTTCTCAAGTATGAACTTGGCAACAGCCCCTCCGGCAACTCTTCCAACGGTCTCCCTTCCAGAGGCTCTTCCTGCACCACACCAGTCCGCGTACTTGCCATATTTCGTAAAGAATGTGAATTCTGCATGACCCGGACGAATCTGGTCTTTGTAAGATGCGTACTGGTCTATATGAATCTGCTGTGTATCCACGTTGTATATTATGATACCGAGCGGTGCACCTGTTGTAAGACCTTCCTGACCAAGCCCACAGAAGATCTCACACTGATCAGTCTCCATTCTAGGAGAATCCAGTGCACCTTGACCCGGTCTTCGCTTATCAAGTTCATCTTGAATCATCTTCTTTGTTATTTCTAGTCCCGGGGGAACGCCATCGATAATAACAGCAAGCCCGCTACCTTTCCCAATTCCGTACGACTCTCCACAGGTTGTAATCCTAAATATCCTTCCAAAAGTATTTCCCAACATTTCAATTTCACCTTCTTTACCTCTTTATACTAATTGCATATTAGCTTTAATATTCTGCATCACCTCTACATATCCTGGAAAAGTGACATCAATCGATTCTGCGGTATCAATTTCAGTCTGCCCCTCGGAGATAAGTCCTGCAAGTGAGAGTGCCATGACTACCCTATGGTCTTTGTGTCCGCGAACCTTTGCTCCATGAAGTTCGCTTCTCCTTACGATTAGCCCGTCTTCCAACTCCTCGATGTCCGCACCCATCTTTCTTAGCTCACCAGCCATTATTTTTATCCTATCCGTCTCCTTGATGCGTGCTTGAGAGACGTTTAAAAGGTGAGTCTCTCCCTCTGCAAAGCATCCGACGACGGCCATTGCAGGCAATGCATCAGGTGTATGCCCCATATCAAACTCGCGGCCTATAAGTTCACTGCCCCGAACTTGCAACCCATCATCAAGGATTGTGATATCCGCACCCATCTTCTTTAGCATACTAACTACCTCCCTGTCACCTTGCGAGTCGTTGACATCAACTCCGGTAATCATGACTTCTGAGCCCGTCATCGCAGCAGCGCACAGCGGAAAGGTTGCAGAAGACCAGTCACCGGGTATCTTCCTCTCAAAGGAGACATACTTCTGATTACCTTGCACTCTAAAATGTCTAAAGTCATCATTCTCATACTTTATTCCTTCCTTATCAAGCCACTCAAGTGTGATCTCAATATAGGGCCTCTCATGAAGGTCTTTTACACTTATATCAGTATCACCTTCTGCAAGAGGGCAGCTGATGAGTAGGCTCGACAGATACTGAGAAGATTTACATTCGATCTCGGTTTTACCACCTTTGATCCTCCCACTGATATTTATTGGCATGCATCCGTTACCATTTAGTGACTTTACAGAGGCACCAAGATCCACAAGTGAGCCTATCAGCGGTGACATCGGGCGCGTTCTAAGAGAATCGTCACCGTCAATTGTGACGTTAAGATCCCCCAGTGCAATAACACTCATCATCAGTCTCGATGAAGTTCCTGAGTTCTCGAAATTGATCGGTCCTTTTGGTTGTTTGGGTGATCCGGCAAAACCCTCTATTAACCATTCGTCATCCTTGAGTTCTATACCCGCACCCAAGCTAGAACCTGCATTTACTGCTGCCATCGTATCTTCCGATATGAGTGGATCAATTAATTTGGAGGTCCCATCTGCAAGAGATGCGATGACAACAGCCCTTATAGTATGGGACTTCGATGCCGGAATACAGATCTTGCCAGATAGTTCTTCGGTCCTATCTACTAAAAGTTTCATTTACTCTAAATTAAGCCTTATTTGGTTCATTACTTTTCAATTATGGTCTCATCTATCTTTATTCCAAAGTGACGTGCTGCATCTTCATAATAAACCATGATCTCATCTCCTTCTTTTAGTTCAGTAATGGAGATCGGTTTTCCATCTTTTGATACCAGTTTAATCGTCTCGGCATTTTGGAGTATAGTCTTTATCTTGTTTTCACCGATCATTGCTTCAATCAGTGTGAGTGGGCGTTTTTCAATCTTCACCCTGCCCACATTCGTCTTTTGGGATATTCCTTCTGAATTCACGATCAGAACTTCATCGCCAGACTCTAGCTCCGACAAGTATCTGGTCTTCTCACCGGTAAGCACATATGCATGAACCGCACCCGCGTTGACCCTGAAAGGCCTGGATGCAACATAAGGACTCTCCTCTGACTCAGAATGGATCAGAAATAGCCCATTGGATTGTGAACCCACAAGCATCCCTTCGCCGGTGGACATTAAAGTGGTGGTGTCAACACAGACCCTATCACCCATGCCAAGAGACTTCACCTTCGAGACTTTCGCAACCGATAGTACTATAGGCTCGACTTCCGAACTTAGAACAGCACCGGTTGCCCCTTTGATCTCGGATATATCGTCTGTATCAACGAGGATGCCATCCGAACCTTGTTCAAGCGTTTCAAGGGCAGTCTCTGCTTCCTCGGCATTCTTTACACCGGCTATGATGTCAACATCGCCACCTTGTAGCTCTGCTATAAGATTCTCAAGTGGGATAACCTTCCAGTCCATTCCTACAACTATCAGATGATCACAGATCTCAGCAAGGAATGCGGCGAATCGTTCATACTCCTTTCCTTTGATCTCGACGTATGCACCGGTCTCTCTTCCCTCTCTTGATAACTTTCTAAGGAGATTTAGGTCAATGGAACCGTCAAAATCACTAGGTAACGGTTTTGCACCATCCCCCTCACTATTCTTTCCAACGACAATGATATCTGCATTACTACTCTCTCTATTCTGATAGAAGGCAGCCACTTTTATCTTTCCAAGCTCTCTGACCCTACTTACATCCTCCTCGTTTACAAGCACACAATCGGCACCGGATTCGAGACCACTGGTAATCCTCTCCTTGCGAGATTCCCACCCGCCTTCGTCTGCCTTGATCCAGACACTTTTCCCCTTCTTCATCATCTTTCACCCTAACTCATCAATTTACGAAACGATCATATCAACCATTTTATCCAGACAATCTCGTATCTCATCGTAACATTCATCATATATCTCGTCGCCTTGCCCACGGGGATCTTGGATCTCACCCTCCCCACCGACAAACTCCTTGAGTAGAGAGACATTCTTACCTTCTGATTCTTTGAGCAGCCGGATTCTCTCTCTTTGTGCTTCAGTCATTGTAATTATTAGATCGGCATCTTCGACCATCTCCGTGTGAACATTAAGATCCCTTGATAGGAAATCATCCGAAGGTATGATACCATGATCCTTAAGCGTCAACTTTGCATCCAGTGAAAAGATACTATCATCACGAGCGTGGGACCCTATGCCCCCTGAACGTACTTTTATCTTAGAAGCAACTCCATCAAGTTCGGATAACAGATGCTTGAATATGAACTCAGCCATTGGACTCCTCCACGTGTTTGCATCGCAGACAAACAAGATCGAACAGTACTCAATTTCCTTATCACTCACGCCATTTCCTCTCTCTTTTCATCCATGTCTACCACTAGTATTAAACCTTGCGTGTTTTCACGATATATCAGAGGCCGAGTGATCAGTTCTTCTCGGAGTAGAAGTTGTTCGCCTCTTCAAGGCTCTCAAAGCTGCCTATGTCAAACCAACTACCTTCAAAAGAGTAGGCATAAACATCCCTTTTACCGATGAGCCACGCAATGAATAGCCCCATTGCATCCGGGCTATTTCCTTCACCAATATACTTTTTAATGCTTGCAACACCCTCTTTTGTGAGCATATAACAGGCAGTTGCTGATAAAGTAGACTTTGGTTCTTCGGGTTTCTCAACAAAAGAGATTATCTTTGATGCTTCGTCAACTTCAAGAATTCCGTATAGTTTGGCAATATCCAGTGATCCGACATCATAAACAGCGATGGCGTCTGATGACCGCTCGTTTGAGAAATCAACAAGGCCGTTCATATCAAACTCGAAGAGGTTGTCTCCTCCGACGATTAAGAGGTCTTCACTTATACTCTCGCTTGTGATAAGGAAGTTCAAGGCACCGATACTTCCCAATTTCTCGCCCTCAGAGAAAGTGTCCTCGATAACAAGCTTAAGTTCGGTCCCTTTCTTAAGTGAAGCGCTATACTCTTTTATGAACTCCTTAAAGTTACTCTCGAATTTGGCGTTTGTGGATATGTATATAGTATCTATCGCATCAACTCCCGTTACATGGTCCAGCACATGTGAGAGCATCGGCCTTCCTGCGATCGGTAGTAGGTGTTTGGGTTGGTCCTTTGTAAGAGGCCACATCCTCTTCGCAAATCCGCCTGCAAGAACTATTGCTTTCATTTCATCCCTTAGGTTACCCATAAACCGTATAAAATAAATATCTTCCGGCGAGGGTGACGTGAAATAAGGGTTCCTTTCTTAAAAAATAAAAAAACATCATGGTTCAGTCTTACCCGAACCATGCATGGTTGATTCTGCTATGTCGAGGTTACATCCAGTTTCACATAATCATGGAAACTGTCTTCACTTGAAGTAGTATCCAGGATCAAGAATGCGAGCTGGTTGTCACCGTTTACGTAGTTACTTATTCCACTCGTGGTACTCCATTCAAGTGTGAAGTCAGAGTTTCCGGATCCGTAATCCTTGTATCCGCTTGAACCACCGTCCCAATCACCTTCGACATAATCGAAGACATAGAGCCTTAGAAGATGCGCTCCGTCACCGTATCCTTCCCACTCAAAAGAGACTTCATCGATATCTTCGACATCCTCATCAATCCAGATATGGACTATAAAGGTACTCTCATCGCCTAAACCCTCATCAGGATTTATGTATCTGTTCGAGTCAGAATCGCCTCCTGTTGCATCCGAATAGCTCAACCTTGTATAAGCATCGGACATCCCTGAAACATCATCGACCTCGATGTTGCATTCTGATGGAAGTGTAGCCTCGGTACCACCTTCTTCAATCAGATCATACCACCAATCCGAGTATGTTCCGTATGCTTTGAAGTACGACCTTCCGTCTGTTGCGTCGTATGTTGTCGTAATAGGTCCTGATGCCTCTTTGGTCGTTGCCGTATGATTGACCCATGTCGTGTTTATGTTTCCATTTTCATCAACGGTGTGTGTGCCGATGGTATGAGATGTTCCTGCTGTAAGTCCTGTTGCATTGTAGTATTCATCTGATGTGTTCACTTTCCACACATCGTCGACGTAGACCATCACATAGTCAAAGTCAGGATCTGATGGATTGTCCCATGTCCAGTTTATGTATGTTTGTTCGTATGTTGTGTTTACAAGGTTTGTAATCGAGGATGGTGGCATGTCTGCTGCTTCAGTAGTAAAGTTCCAACTGTATTCTGATTCTAAATTGTTACCGGCCAAATCTTCTGCACCTGTTCCCATGGTTACGGTATATGTTTGCTCATTGCTAAGATCGGAAGTTGGATCGAAGGTCATTTCGTTTCCATTCCAGCCAAATGAACCTGAAACACTTGGTGATATCCCAAACGCATCTTCGGCAGATGTGGTATTCATTGCCTCGCTGAAGGTTACTGAAATGTCTGAGCCAATTGATACATCTGTTCCAGTGGGGGAGTTATCAGTTATGGTTGGTGGATCAAGGTCATTTATACTATTCTCATAGTCTGATAAAATCTCGCTAGAGGACAACGCCCTATTGTAAATCTTAACTTCATCCATAACACCTATAAAAGGCCATATCCAATCATCGTTACCATCCCACCATCTTCCGATGTGGAGGTCAGCTGACGATTCATATATTCCTCCTGAAGGTGCACTTTTAGTATTTGGATCCACTTGTCCGTTATGATATATCTTCATTGTCTCACCATCAGAAGTCGCCGCAATATGCATCCAAGTATTGTTGCTTATTAATCCATCGGAGTCAAGCCATGTAACCGAAGTTCCGTCTGATGATATGCCAAATTGAATAGACCTATTATCCCTTATCTTGAGTTCAAAAGATCGTTCGTTAACACCATCGAAATCCCACTTTTCTAGTATATTTTGATGATCCTCAAAAGAAGTAGTTTTTATCCAGGCGATAATCGTTATGTTGCTATTGACGCTGTCCAGGCTGCTTGAATCTGAAACTTCAACTGAAGTATTACCGTCAAAACTCATTGCATAATCGCCTCCAATGCAGTCGGATGTCCATGTTGCATTAGTAATTGTACCATGGTTACTATTACCAGAACTATCGAACGCATTAATTCCCGACCCATTATCAAATTTCCATTCGGCGACAAGACTTGAGGCCGCTGCTTCAGTAGTAAAGTTCCAACTGTATTCTGATTCTAAATTGTTACCAGCCAAATCTTCTGCACTTGTGCCTATCGTTACGATATATGTTTGCTCATTGCTAAGATCGGAAGTTGGATCGAAGGTCATTTCGTTTCCATTCCAGCCAAATGAACCTGAAACACTTGGTGATATCCCAAACGCATCTTCGGCAGATGTGGTATTCATTGCCTCGCTGAAGGTTACTGAAATGTCTGAGCCAATTGATACATCTGTTCCAGTGGGGGAGTTATCAGTTATGGTTGGTGGATCAAGGTCATTTATACTATTCTCATAGTCTGATAAAATCTCGCTAGAGGACAACGCCCTATTGTAAATCTTAACTTCATCCATAACACCTATAAAAGGCCATATCCAATCATCGTTACCATCCCACCATCTTCCGATGTGGAGGTCAGCTGACGATTCATATATTCCTCCTGAAGGTGCACTTTTAGTATTTGGATCCACTTGTCCGTTATGATATATCTTCATTGTCTCACCATCAGAAGTCGCCGCAATATGCATCCAAGTATTGTTGCTTATTAATCCATCGGAGTCAAGCCATGTAACCGAAGTTCCGTCTGATGATATGCCAAATTGAATAGACCTATTATCCCTTATCTTGAGTTCAAAAGATCGTTCGTTAACACCATCGAAATCCCACTTTTCTAGTATATTTTGATGATCCTCAAAAGAAGTAGTTTTTATCCAGGCGATAATCGTTATGTTGCTATTGACGCTGTCCAGGCTGCTTGAATCTGAAACTTCAACTGAAGTATTACCGTCAAAACTCATTGCATAATCGCCTCCAATGCAGTCGGATGTCCATGTTGCATTAGTAATTGTACCATGGTTACTATTACCAGAACTATCGAACGCATTAATTCCCGACCCATTATCAAATTTCCATTCGGCGACAAGACTTGAGGCCGCTGCTTCAGTAGTAAAGTTCCAACTGTATTCTGATTCTAAATTGTTACCAGCCAAATCTTCTGCACTTGTGCCTATCGTTACGATATATGTTTGCTCATTGCTAAGATCGGAAGTTGGATCGAAGGTCATTTCGTTTCCATTCCAGCCAAATGAACCTGAAACACTTGGTGATATCCCAAACGCATCTTCGGTAGATGTGATATTCATTGCCTCGCTGAAGGTTACTGAAATGTCTGAGCCAATTGATACATCTGTTCCTGTGGGTGAATTGTCAGTTATCGTTGGTGGTGTTGTGTCTCCTGGTGAGGAACCACTCTTACTTGCGTATATTGTGTTACCATAAGCGCCCATGTTGATTCTGTCGCCATTGTCTTCTGGTTCGTTTGAATAATCATCTAATGGATCACCTGCGTCTATACATGGTGAACTAGTTCGTAAGTGAAAATCCCCGTTTTCTGGATCAACGAATTCTGGATCGATAGATATTGTACCGAATCCTCCACCTACATCACCACCAGTGTTTTCCCATATATCATTATAAGTAAGATTATATGAATCGATACCATATGATACAATTCCGTTATTTTTAACGATTATGTTATTATAAATTTTTGGACAGTCACCAACGGTGCTTGTCGTAACATTTCCGGTATTTTCGTAGAAAACATTGTTGTAGATAGTGTTGTTATAATTTAAGTGCTTTGTATTTAACCCCCCAGATTTTTGGATAACAATAGCTTCGCCCTCCCAAGCACTATTTCCAACAAATATATTATTATGTATAGGATTATCATGTCCATCCATAATAGTAATCCCGAGTTTCGAATTACTTTCAAAAATGTTACCATAAATCTCATTATGATGTGCCGCAGAGTAAATTTTTAATCCGCCTCCTCCACAATTTTTAATAGTATTATTAAATACTTCGTTATACAACCCACCACCATTTATGTCGAACCCATACCATCTATCTGCACCATCAATTACATTATTTTTCACTGTGTTATTATCACACACACTGAAAAAGAGAGCCCCCTTATTACTGTTCACCAAACTATTCCCATCTATTATATTTTCATTACTTCGGTACAATAATATACTGTGTCCAAAATCAATAATATCCACATTTTCGATTTTTGAATCCGCAATCTTGGCATATAAAATTCCTGCTATTCTATCGCCATCTCCTACTCTTATACCAGGGCCGACTAACGTTAAGTCTTCTATCGTGATATTATAATAAAAAGGAGCATTTTTTAATCTTGGGTCTTGTTGAGCTGCTCCCCCTTCAGTTTCATGTATTATAAAATCGTTATCTTCGAGAGAACTCACTACAAATAGACATATATCCTCTTCATCTGTGACTATAAATGTACTACCAGCACCATTACCCTTTATTGTGGTGTTATTTCTTTGAATTATGTTAATCGAAGAAGAGATTTCCCAAGTTCCTTCCCCAAGTTCAATCACTCCACCTTCAGCCGGTAAACTATCAATTGCATCTTGTATTGATTCTCCTGGGTCAACCGTAATCGTTACTGCACTCACCGTTCCAATACAGCACATCAGGCTGAATATTGAGATCAATAGTATCAGCCCGTTCTTTTTATTTATTCTTTTCATCTTTTTCATCTCTTTTACACCTCTCCAACTGAAAAAGTCAGTCTAGTTTGTCTTCTCCTCAAATGGCTCAAAGATCGCAACATTAAAACCTGCACCGGTAGCAAATCTTCTGCAGTTATTACCGTATGGAAATTTAAATAACAGAAACTCGGTTGTAACTAGATCACCACAGATTGACATATTAAAGAACCCCCCTCATAGAAATGAGATAACAGATTTTTTCATGAATCCCTTTGCCATTTTTTCACTTGAAATATATTTATCAAAGTTGATTGTTTAATA
>JAXHTN010000190.1:0-1196 GCA_034190145.1 Halobacteriota archaeon
TCTGCCACCATCTTGGTAGCCCCATATAAATTGACCGGATAAACAGCCTTGTCAGTGCTGATTGCCATAACCTTTTCAACACCATTATCAATGGCAGTGTCAATTATATTCACTGATCCATCAACGTTTGTTCTCACTGCCTCTATCGGATTATACTCGCATGTTGGTACCTGTTTTAAGGCTGCTGCATGAACAACTATGTCGACACCATTCATAGCCCTGCAGAGTCTGGCTCTATCTCTCACATCCCCTATTAAGAATCTCAATCTCTCGTCATCAAAGCTGTTTTTCATCTCCATCTGCAACAACTCACCACGAGAATAGATACGAATGCTTTTCGGATCGTACTCCTCAAGAACAATCTCAGCAAATTTCTTACCGAACGAACCGGTTCCGCCTGTTACTAGAACTGTTTTACCATCAAATGTCGACATTAAATTATCTCCAGTTTTTAGCATAGCCAACTTACACCTCTATTTTCTATTCCATCCCTTAATATATTTTATCGTAATTTTATTATCCCACCTACAATCAATCACTTCTAATTTGACCCATTGCTTCTCAATCATATATATCTTATCCAAGATAGAATTTTGAAACTCCTTGGTAGTAGAGATTATGCTAAGTTCGGAAAAAGACTGATGCCTGATCAGTTACATATATTGATAATGGTTAAAAAATATCAATTTTAGTCGCCTCTTAAAGAAGAAAATCGGAGGCGTATCTGAGGTAAAAATGATTGGGATCACCACCATTCCATTTATCGGGCTGAGTAATGTTGATAAGGTAAAGAGAGCATCCAAATTGGGAGTTGATTTTTTGGAGTGGGTCTGCGAATACCCACACTGCTATCCAGATAAGATATCAGAAAGTGCACGACTTCGCATGAAAAGCTACTCAAAGGAGTACGATATCGAATACACAGTTCATGCCACATATGTGGAGATAAATACTGCCTATCTGAACCCCGGGTTGCAAGATGAATCAACAAGACAGATAAGGGAATGCATCAAGTTTGCAGAAGAGATTGGTGCCAGCAGGATAGTCACTCATCCTGGTTCCGTCTCGATGGTCCCAAGAAATATTCCGAAGAATGCTATCGAAAGATTGGGAGGGGGAGAGTTCAGGAAGATATTTCTCAAATCATCAAAGGAGAGAATTGCTGAGTTGAGAGAATACGCAGAGGATCTTGGAGT
>JAXHTN010000190.1:1296-3870 GCA_034190145.1 Halobacteriota archaeon
ACAAGTGCCCTCAATCGCACCTGAGAACCAAATCTATCTGAAATCAGAAGATTGTTCTTTCCTATCGGACCGATGCCTGCAAGGGCTGCTGAATCTTTGAGATAAAGTCCGGGATTATATGATATCATCTTTGACTTGTAGCCTTCGGAAAAAAGGAAGTCTTTGAGCTTTCGTCCTTTCACCTCGATTATTGAGTCCGCAAAATGAAAGCTCTTGTTGCTCTTCTTGTCTTGATACCACGTGTCAAGGGTCAGATCATTCAGATGCAATCCGATTATAATAATGGTCTTTGTATCTTTGAGAAAAGACTCGGGTCTTGCACCTTTTTTCACATACTCATCATAAAGCGCCGGATCACAGAAACCAACTAGTTCAATACCGATTTTCTCGCAGTATTTTAATGTCCTTTCAGTTAAACTCGAATCTCGAATCATCTCTCTTAATTATAATCTCTCCAAGTCTTTTTACACTTAGTACACCTGAAGAATCTGACCTCAGCCTCATCTGCTGAGCGCAACTGCCTCATCCACCAGTATGCAGTATCATTTCCACAATCAGGACATTTTATCTTTGTTGTTGGCATTCCTGCACTCTCTGCTTCGAGAATAACCTCTTCTTTCTCCTTCATTGAGTCTTTTAAGATAATTGAAGGCTTATCCTTCTCTTTTGTATATCCACACTTTCTGCATACGAGCGAACCCTCACTGGGCCTCATCATACTTTTACATTCAGGACAAAATTCCATTTAAAACCTCACTTGCGTTATTTATCATCTCATCGTGGTCAAATGCTAGTTTTGGAAGATCATTAATCTTGAAAGTCTCCACATCTATTGCATCTGAGCCTTCTTTAAGTTCCCCACCGATCGACTCTGCAATATAGCAGATAGATACCGTATGACGGCGCGGATCCCTCTTTGGATCTGAGTAAACGCCGTTCAACTCAACGAGCCTCACTCTCAGTCCAGTCTCTTCTTCTGCTTCTCTGATTGCGGCTTCTTCCACTCTTTCTCCATCCTCCACAAATCCACCCGGCAGAGCATAATCGCCCTCAAAAGGCGGGTACTTACGTTTTATGACTACTATTTTACCCTTGTGGACTATTATAGTATCGACTGTTAAACTTGGCATCTCACTTTCCCAGATATATATCTTCTTCACTGAAGAATTTGCTTGCAATATCCTCCGCCCATTCGACATTACCGACATGTATTGCTCTGTGTGCATCACTTCCTATAGAATACTTCAGACCTGCATCAGAGCACATCCGAAGAAAATATTCCCAAGGTAGCCCCCTCCTAGAGTTTATCTCGACTGCCACATCATGCTCCTTTAGTAACCGGATCAACTCCACCTCAATATCGTCATTATAACCATCGATCTTCCAACCGTGATGGGCCAGTATATCGATGTCCTTGATCGATCTCTTCACATATTGGAAGTAATCCCCATATGTATACCTCTTGTGAATACTACCCAGGATAAGATCAAAGTTATCATTCCAGAATCCCATATCCAGAGAGTCAAGTCTATCAAGATCGAGCTCTATGCCTGAAAATACATCGATTCCATAGAACTTGGAAAACTCACTTATCTCTTCATCCCTCTTCTCAATATCTTCTAGCTTCATTCCAAACTGATGATCTGGACCGTGATCTACTATTGCAACTTTATAAAGACCCCTACCTTTTGCCGTTTCAATCAATTTTTCAACGGAATCACGACCATCCGAATAATTTGAATGGACATGAAGATCCACTCTCGCTTTCACCATCAACAGTTCCCAATCCCATATGGAAATGCTTATTAATCTGGCTTTAACCTATTTATATAAAATGATAGAGAATATACTATGGCTTGCACTTTTATTTCTGCTCTTAGGAGCAATTTTAAAGGAAAGCAGAAAAGAGAGGACATCAGGGTTTTTCGGGTGGATATTCTTTTCAATTTACTGGTTTGGGACGGTTCCACACTATATCGAGATTGATGATTACTTCAATGTGGTCCTTGTCTGCCTCATGGCGATATTCTGCATTGTGATAGGTTATCATTTTCTAACCTACAAAGGAGAAGGACGAAGCACCCTTATTACCTTAACGAAAGCAACAGCTCTAATATGTATAATCTATTTCCCCTTTGCAATCATCGGATTTCTCAATGAGAGTTTGATCGATGTTACAGCAATTATTACAAACATGTTACTCAACCTCATAGGTGTCGGTACCCAAGTGGCGCCTCCTATAATTTTTCTCGGTAATCTGAGCATTCGAATAATTCTTGCCTGCACAGCAATAGAAAGTATCGCCTTATTCGCAGGTGTAATTCTGAGTGTAAAAGCCCCAAGATACCGTAAATTCTTGGCTTTTATGGCGTCTATTCCTGTTATATATTTGATGAACCTGTTGAGAAATGTCATAGTTACAACTGCATATGTGAACTCATGGTTTGGAACTCCTGCTCACAGTTTTCATATAGCCCATAACGTACTTGCCAAGATCGGATCTATGATCGTACTGATAGTGATAGCTTATGCCGTCTTCACGATATTACCGGAAGTGCTTGATCTGATAGAAGA
>JAXHTN010000191.1:0-3854 GCA_034190145.1 Halobacteriota archaeon
CCTATCTCCACGCCTAGCCTTCGGGCGGACATCTCAAGAAATCTCCCAGACGCGCCTGCACATATACCGCCCATTGTGAAACTGTCCGGTATACCATCTTTTACTGTTATAACTTTGTTGTCCATACCGCCGATATCAAGGACGGTTGATTCGCCCTTTTGGTGGTCTGCAAGATATACGGCACCCTTGGAATTGACACTGATCTCTTCCTGAATCAGATCAGCAGACAAGTGCCTTCCTATCTCGAATCTACCATATCCTGTGGTTCCGATTGCTTCAAGTTCGCTTCTCTTAACTCCAGCAGCTTTAAGAGCTCCGGAAAGGGCCTTTTCTGCTGCTTTCATAACCTCTGTTGTCGGTTGCCAATCCGTTCCTATGACCTCGTTATCGAGCATAATCACGGCATTTGTTGTAGTTGAACCGGAGTCAATTCCTGCTGTAAGACCCTCCTGCTTCTGTAGTTCAAGTAGATGTCTGCGCTTGACTATCGTTACGAGTGCTTCCATCCTTGTAAGTAACTCCGTCGCCGTTGTTCGCTCCGTGAAGGAGTACATGACAACAGGTAATTTAGTCTCGGATTGTATCGCCTTTCTTACCTCGTTTCTAACAAGTGCCCCTTCGGCACACCTAAAACAAGTACAGATAAATACAGCATCGGCATCTGAATCACCATCAATGACTGATTTTGCCCTAGAAAGCATCATCTTTAGCCCGGGACTACGAACGCTATATCCAAACTCATCAGCTACTGAGTCTATCGAGTTGATGTCAACTTCAGGAAAGAATACCTCCGCATCAACACGCCTTACAGATTCATCGATCTCTTTTTGTATCGCGGAATAATCGGATCCGCATGAGATCTGGGCTATCTTAACTGGCATTAGGCGCTGGCTCCGTCTGATGATTTTAAGAACTCCATAATCTTACTCACCATCCGTGTAGCCTCCTCTTCGTTACTAGGATAGTTGACCTCAATTATTGGAATATCCTTACTTCTGACCAGATATTTTAGCAGATCAGAACTCCTTGCACATCCGACGCAACCTGCAGAGTAAGGTGCATCATGCAATATTATTGCAGCTTCTGCCTCATCGGCAAGTGGCCCCATCAAGCCAAGGCGACCTCGGACGCCCGCAGGCACCTCGATTGCCGCATACCTCAATCCTTCTTTCGGTTCTTTGTCAGTAATATTTAGAGGCGGGGAGTCTATCTCTGCATCCCTCACTTTCTCACCTATCTTCTTCATAAGTGCGAGTGGCTCGTGACCTGCCCGCTCCACGAGGTCTGACAAGATCAGGCTATTTGGAGGAAATATAAAAACCTTCATATATTATCTACCATCTTCAAGAGATCTTTTGGATCCATCTTAATCTTACTCCCTTTTTCTATCGGAGATTCCTTCCCTTCTTCTAATGCGTCCAGTGCCGATCTTATCAGTGGAAGGAGCTTAAATTCAGCATCAAGTTGATGATAACCAGGCCGGGGACCCCCTTTCCTCTCCTTTCTACATATGCGAGAATCTCCTATCGGAAACCCTCTATTCTTGGAGAATATTCCATTCTTGTCCAGCTTGCGTACGTCCTTTACAACGTCCTTTAAAATCTCTTCTTCGCCTTCAATCAGTGCACCGTAGCAGGTATCCTTAACTGTGACTTCATAGTTGAACATTATATGTTCTTTTATTATCTCCGGCGTCACGTTAGAATCCGAAGAGATAACTATCAACCGGGTCTGGAGGTCGCCCATCCTTTGTCTCGTTGTTTATTTCGATACCAACTTCAGTTCTTCCATCTTCCTTAAGAAGATGGTCAAGTCATTTTGGATGCATTCTCTATCTGCATCATATTCTTCGCACATCTTGTTCAGGATATCTTCCACAGTGTTTTCACCATTCATCAGTTCAACGATCATGGTTCCAGTGTCATTGGTTTCAAATATGCAATCCCTGCCGTAATCACATAATAGCATCCCATGTTCACTCGACCTTGTTATATAGGTGGATTTCTCCTGTTTTTCGATGTTCTTCTTCAGTTTAGGCTTTTCATCCATTAATAATCACAACCCGGCTGCTCCTTCCATTACCTTGCTCATACTCTGCCATTCAGCAACTTTCGGAGTGCAATATTCTTTCTTCTTCTTTTCTTCTTTTTCAGCTGCCATATATAATACCTCTTTATAAACACTTGACTCGAGATCGGATATAATAATTTTTTCTATATTGGTAATACTTAAATATAATGTTTTGATTGTATGTAGTGTCATGGATATCCCTTAAGAAGGCTGATCAAGATGGTAAATAACAATGGTAATAGTATAAGTTTATATGGCGATAGAGGTAATTTACTGGCTGAAAACGTGCCACTAAGTTCTCTAAGTCCTTATAATAATGAAGCGATGAAAAATATTCTTTTTAGGTTCAAAAGGACAGGTATTGTTAACCTTTACAAGCTCGAGAACTCCCTCAAGACCGGTGAAGTTGGCGGTTTGATAGGTGTGGGTTCTGAGTGCATTGTATCTGGTAGAGAACTAGACCTTCCCATAATGGAGCACAAGGAAGAGATAGCTGAAGAGGTCAAGAAGATGATCGAGGTTGCGCCAGGTGATGACACGCAGGTCGACCTATTAGACAAGTTGCTCGTGGTTCAACTTCCGAGTGAATGTGTAAATCTTGCTACTGATTATTCGCAGGTTTATTTAATTTCCGCTACCGCAGTTGCTCATGCTCTTGTCAAGATATTTGATCTAGGGGTTTTTGATGGTGTAGATATGATAAAATCGGCACTACTTGGTAGATATCCACAAACAACATCTCCAACGGGTTGTGTATCTGCCCTTCTCAGTTTTCCAACGACCCTAGAAGGAACGGGTAATGCATATAGAAGCGTATCAGTAAACGATATCGCAGCCCTTACAAACAAGAGGACTTTCTACGCTGCTGCACTCGGATCCGTACTCGAACACGCGGCCGCTTTTGAGTGCGGTGATGCACTGGGACCGTACAGAAGGTACCACCTTTTGGGACTTGGGTATCAGGGACTTAATGGTAATAATCTGGTTTACGACTTGATAAAAGATGCAAAAAAAGGTGGTAAGATCGTTGATGTGATCGACGAAGTCTTAAAAAGGGCCCTCGAAGACAAGGTGATTTATGTAAAGAAGACACTCCCCTCGGGGTTCGACATGTATGCTGCCGATGATGTACCCTACTGGAATGCTTATGCTGCCTCGGGTCAGATGGCTGCCGCAATAATCAATGCCGGGATCTCAAGAGGTGTGCAGGGTACGCCTTCAGCAATGCTATTTTATAATGACCTTTTGGTCCTTAGAACAGGCCTTCCGAGTGTTGATTTCGGAAGAGCCCACGGTACATCGAATAATACCGAATGGTTGACTCATTCGATATACGGTGGGGGTGGACCGGGACTGTTCAAAGGAGAGTATTTGGCCTTGAAGGGTTCGAAGGGTTTTGTATTCCCATGTATCTGTGCTGCAATGTGCCTCGATGCAGGAACTCAGATATTCTCTCCTGAGATGACCTCGGAGAATAGATTCGGATTGAGAAAGATTATGCCCGAGCTGAAGAATCCTTTAGAAGATATAGCAGAGGCGGCAAAGAACTGAAATTTATGGATATTAGGTGACAAGGATGGAAAAACCTGAAAAGAGTGAGAGTAGGGAGACCGGATATAGTAACATGATCAAGGATATGCAAGCCATGTATAACCTTGAGAAGTTGAGTGATATCTCAAAGAAGACTACAACATTTTATGAATTTGGTGGATGGAGGCAGTCCAAGGCCAAGTCAGAGTTCGTAAGATCTGCCCATGAGATTGCAAAAGAGCGAGGTATGCCAG
>JAXHTN010000192.1:0-3844 GCA_034190145.1 Halobacteriota archaeon
ACATTTTGTTCTTTTGCTTTTTCAATTGTTGCTTGAAAAATTCTTTCTGGAACTTTAGGTACTTTAAATCGTTTTATCTGATCAAATTCAAGCAATCCACAAAATTCAACACGGCTACCATCACCGAGTTCTTTTTTGTTACCCAGTGAACTTATAACGTCTATGAACTTGGGTGTCTCATCCACATTCAATGTTGTGATAACATAACGAAAACAAAGCTCAGGGATTGGTGATTTGTATTCCTTTTTTAGTTCAATTAAATTTTTAATATGATCAATCGACCTATCAAAATCGCAACCAGCCTTTATTCTATTATAAGTTGCACTTGTTGCCCCGTCCATTGATACATAAATTCCATCCACCCCCATCTTCACCAATTCTTTAGCGGTTTCGTTATCAATCAAGTCGAAACTATCAACCAAAAAAACAGGCACATTTTTCGACTTTAGATATCTGATCATCTCTAAGTAATCTGGATTAAGGAAAGCATCCCCTTCTCCTGTTAAGTTGACCCACTTTAATTTAGGAAACTCATTTATTATATGTTCAAACTCGTCAAAAGATAGATGTTTTTCTTCTTGATCTTTCCAATAAGTATGTTCACATAATACACATTTCTTATTGCATATTGTAGTCATTTCTATTTCAACGTATCTGGGATAAGGAGCAAGATTCGGGAATTTTCTGATTATTGGTCCTATTATAAAATATAGGCCTGCACCAGCACCTTCGCCAACCGGAACTAAAGCTTTAACATAAAAAAAGTTAAATAAAGCACTAAACTTCCGATTTCTTAGAAACCATAAAATTGTTCTCCTATAGCCCAATGCAGTTCCAAAAACTAATTTAAAAGTCTCCTTGAGACCAACAAGCTCAGCATTGCCACGAAGCCCCCCTGGCAAAAATTTTTTAATCAGTCTATAAAAATAGTTACCTAACTTATCGGATCCGTCCTCATTTTTTTGGATTGTTTTAACCTCTAAACTCATTATTCCATCACTTTCCTATTATAATATATCTCTCCATACATACTGTATGTTTTTTTACCCACTGTAGTCCATTTCCATTCACATTTCAACCTTTTTCCATAATTCACTGCTTTTCTTTTTAGATCATTGCTATTAAAGAACAAATCAATTTTATTTGCCAAGTCTTCAGGATTTCTTTGAAAAATTATTTCATTTAATGCTACACTTTCTTTAAGTGCGTCTGAAACTAAAAAAGGACAATTATAAGCAATTGAAAAAGCTAAAGGGCCACTACTGGACATTTCCAACGTATAGGGCAAAACAACCAGATCCGTGGCAGAAAAGTATAATGGGATTTTTTCTTCTGGAACAAAGCCAGTAAATATAATATTTTTAGACAATTTTTCTGCCCCTTCTTTTAAGTCTTTGATATATTTCTGATAATCTAAATCATCTCTAAGTCTTGGGTGTTCCCCCCCTGCAATAAAAAGTGCATAGTCTTTATCATCTAAATAATTAAAAGCGTCTATTAATGTTTCAATCCCTTTATATCCGGCGATATAACCAAAAAACAGAAGGCTATTTTTGTCTTCAACTCCGAGTATTTGTTTGGCCTTCTCTTTTGGTATTATATCATTTCGTTTCTCAATCCCATGAGGAATGACAGCAATTTTTTCTATATCAACACCATAATCATTTGCCAAAATATTTCTGAAATAGTCCTCATGAACCACGATTTTATCCGAACCCCTATAAATCAACTTCGTAATTATCCATAACCCATATTTCAAGAATAAAGCATTACCCTTTATATTGTTTTGTTTCATAAACTCTTTACCAAATCCTGAAAAAGGTATGATACCATGCATTGTTACAATTGTTGGTTTTCGCAATATCTTAATCAAAAAAAGTAAGGGAGGGAACAAAACCGCAGATAAAGCACCGCCATAGAGGAAATATTCGTGCTGAATATGAAAGACATCTATATCTTTTCTCTCCTTAAAAATACTTATGAAAAGCTGTAATGGGTATAATAATATCTTGTCCCAGCAACGAATAACCCTTGTCTTGTCTTCAGTATATTCCTCTTTTTTGTTATCAATTTTATCGGCAAAGACGATCAAATCAGAAATATTATCTAAGGATAGAGATTCTACTAAATTCTTTGTATAAGACGCCACCCCACCTGACTCGGCATGTATCGATCCTTTCGGCGGATATATTGAAACAACCCCAACCTTCAAAATAGCTTCATCCACAACAACTTCCCTCCACCTTTGGTTTCTTAAAGGTATACATGAATGTTGTAACTTCATTTCCTCTTTCAACGTATCTTTTAGCGTTTTCGTGGGTGACAACCTCTGCTCCGCCTGCATAAGGATTCTTTATATCCCTCCAAGAAAAAAATAGTATTTTCATAATACTTTGTACCTCAAGTAAAAGGCATCACAAAAACTAAAATTCCCAGCATGTTCAAACCACACTCTAAATAGAAGTAAGATAGAAACAGATTTACTTTTAATCAAATCACCTCTTAATACCTCTTAATAGCCCTTTTATAAACCTACCTCAACTCAGCCTCTCTGAGAACTTGTCATAGGGTAGGTTCAACACAACACCAAATATCCCTAGAGCAATCAATGTATATAAAAGCCGATACTCCATAAGTGGAAATGCATAGGGGTTTGTCATCTTGTAAAGGATAATGATTGCAAGAAATGCTGTAACTGTTGCCATTACTGAAATAAGCATTTTACTCCACTCTCGAAGAATGTGGAATCTGTATGCTACTGCTGTTGTGTCTACTGCCATACAGAAGATGTCTTTTGCCCTTATTCGTCCCCATTTCATACTCCTTTGGAAGTTCAAAACAATAGGAGCCTCAACGATCCTATATCCCAGTCGGGAGGCATTTGCGAGGATCTCTACATCGAAAGCATATCTCTTCACATGCATTATGGGTGCTATCTCCTCGAGTACTTCTCTTTTAAAGAGTTTAAGACCTACCTGCGTGTCTGAAAGAGTCATGTTAAACATAGTTTTAAGCATCAGATTGTACCCTTTGCTGAAGAACCTTCTTCCGATAGGGTAATCGATATCACTTAATGGATGCCTCTTTGAGCCTATGACTACATCCGCTTCCCTTTTTTCCATGTACTCAATGAAGGTTTTTATCTGCTTAGGATTGAGATCAAGATCTGCGTCGAAGAATGTAATGAGATCTCCTTTTGCTTGCCTGATCCCATGAAGGATAGCATACCCCTTACCCCTATTATCAGGATATCCGACGACCTTGACACGCTCTGACTTTACTCTTTTGGCTTCTTCGTATGTGTCATCTTGTGAACCATCATTTACTACAATCATCTCATAGTCAAAATTGAGACCAGTCAAAGTGTTTTCACACTCCGTTATATTGTCGTAAATTTTTTCCCCTTCATTATACGCCGGAACAACAAATGAAATCTCGACCATGTCTCCACCTATCATTTAATTCCTGCCAGTAAAGAGTGGGGATCTTATATTATATTTCTATCCCCTGGCTTTACAGCACTTCCAAGCACAGATCGTTTTAATAATACTTAATATTTTCCGTGAAACCCTGTTTTTTATGGGATTATTTAATCTTCAAGGTGTCACTTTTGTCCCTATCGTAGTTAGAAGATCAATAGTCACCCCATATCCTACTTAGAGAAGTATAAACCAGTGATGGCAAAAACAGCATTGGGTGCACACAACACTTATAAAAAGTTCGATTGCAAAAGGTTATCTCAAGTTATAACTATATAACTACGACTACTTTAAAAGAAATTGAAGGTTTGGAGATAATTTATGCTCATAGATTTAAAGGCAATTTACACACTCTGGCTGAGGGA
>JAXHTN010000193.1:0-3811 GCA_034190145.1 Halobacteriota archaeon
TTCTCCCTCTCCTCACTTTCGTAAACCTTGGCATATCCCACGGTCTCTCTCTTACCAAATTCGGACTTCATATTATCGATTACGAGTAACTTGGGATCGGAACTGAGTATAGTTGTCAACTCCTTTCGAGTGACTTTCAGTGAAGGTGTCGCACCATCACGCTTCACAATGAACTTAATCTCTCTTCTTTCAAGCAATTTATTCTCTTTATCTTCAACTATATCGATCTGCACAGAGTAATAGAAGATCTACGTTTTATTTAAAAGTTCCGATGCAACGTCCTTAGCAAAATAGGTTAGTATCATATCGGCACCAGCCCTTTTTATTCCAAGTAACATCTCATAAACTACTTTTCTCTCATCTATCCAACCATTGAGTGCTGCAGCCTTCACCATCGAGTATTCGCCACTTACGTTGTATGCAGCAGTCGGTACAGAGAACTTCTCTTTGATTCTGCATAGGATATCCAGGTAAGCAAGTGCAGGTTTTACCATGACGATATCCGCACCCTCTTTTAGATCGAGTTCGACTTCCCTCAGCGCTTCATTTGAGTTTCCGATATCCATCTGATAAGTACCCCTATCACCGAAGCTATATCCTGATTCTGCTGCATCTCTGAAAGGCGAATAGAATGATGATGCGTACTTTGCAGCATAGGACATTATTGGAAGATCAGTGTAACCGTCATCATCCAACGCGGATCTGATAGCCTGGACCATCCCATCCATCATACCGGAAGGGGCTACAATATCCGCACCGGCTTCAGCATAGGTTAATGCAGTCTTTCCGAGAAGATCGAGTGTCGGGTCATTTTGAATCTCATAATCTTTTACAACACCACAGTGTCCGTGATCCATATATTCACAGAGGCATAGGTCTGCAATAATCACAAGATCATCGCCAACCTCACCTCTTATCGATGTGATGGCCCTCTGAACAATTCCCTTCGGATCGTATGCAGATGATGCAACATCATCCTTCTTTTTTGGAATTCCAAAGAGAATAATTGCAGGAATTTCAAGTCCGAGAATCTCGCTTGATTCAGATCTTACATCATCCAAAGGCAACCTATACTGAGACGGCATGGACTCAATCTCTCGCCTAACATCTATCGTCTCATCAACAAATATTGGGAAAATCAGGTCATTTACGCTCAGTTCGACCTCTCTTACCAGGGGACGTATATTCTGTTTACGAAGTCTTCTCATCCTCAATTGCGGATACATTCTCACCAACCTGCTGTAGACCGAACATCTCTGCTGCAACCTCCAGCATCTCAGACTTCTCGTTCTTTGCTGCTTCCCTGAGTGCCATTGTTATGTAGGCCAGGTATTTGCTTGTGATTGAATTTGCCAGATCTTTTATGATAGTTTCAAGCTCATCCGCATTGAGATCCCCATTACGGCCGTTAAGACGGTTGATGGCTCTTTCAACCTCTTTCATCTCGATATCTTTCGCCCTATTGTAACGGTGCTCGATGATCCTGTCTGCTTCCTGTCTCCTGTAGATTATCTTGAGATTCTCCAGCTCCCCTTCAATAATCTCTTCTGCCTTTTTGACCTCAGCAAGCCTCTTCTTCAGGTTGTTCTCACCTATGAGCTTCAGACTATCGATGTTGTGAAGTTCAATTCCGGGAATATCACCAACACCGTCTTCAACATCTCTAGGATTGGCAATATCAATTATTAAGAGCTTCTGATCCGCCCTCTCCTCCATGATCTCCTTCATCATGTCTACTTTTATCACTTTATGGGGGGCACCAGTTGCACTTATAACCACGTCAACCTCTTTGAGGTAGTCCATTATATCGTCATATTGGACTGCCAGCCCACATAGTTGATTGGCGAGAGTCTCTGCCCTCTCAAAAGTCCTGTTGGCAACATAAATCGTCCTGAATCCATCACCATCACAACTGCATAACGCCTTTGATACGAGCGTGCCTATCTCACCAGCACCTATAACAAGTATCTTTTTGTCACATAGGCCACCGAGAATCTCCTCTGAGAGGTCTACAGCAGCAGAGCCAATAGAGACCGATCCCTCGTTGATCTTGGTCTCAGTTCTCACCCTCTTTCCGACTTGAATTGCTTTTGTGAAGGCCGTATCAAGTACTCTTCCTGTTGATCCTGCCTCCATAGCCATCTGGTGCAGCTTCTTGATCTGGCCTAGTATCTGGTCCTCGCCTATTATCATAGACTCAAGACCAGAAGAGAGCCTAAGGAGATGCCTGAGTGACTCTTCATGATCATGAAAATCAATTATCCGCTCCGGAACCCTCATCTTCCGTGCAAAGTTATAGAGGACTTTACTGCCTTTTGGAGAGACTACATAGACTTCCACCCTGTTACAGGTCTTAAGAATGACGCACTCGGAAACGAGTTCGTTTTCTAGCATCTTATGGGTCATCCTGTCTACGTTTCCATGCCACGCGGTCTCGATATCTCTGACGCTCGCCTTTACATGGGTCACCAGCATACTTGTTATTTCAGTCAAATGTACCCCTCTCTATGAGCTCTTGAACGTAACTATATATTCTGTCTCTCGATTCCAATAAATCTTTCCATACACTCTCATCTTCGAGTATCTCCCAGAGTATCTTCTCCCTGATCTTTTGGTCGTCCACCCTCTCTTTTAGCATAGTCCTGAGTTCATCTTGCAGACTAACCATCTGGGCGTGTTCCTCTGTTACCTCGCGTTCTATCTGCTTTCTCAGATATTTGCACATTGCAGGACTCTTCCCAAGTGTCGATATACTTATCAGAATATCCCCCCTTGAGATTATTGAAGGTACAACAACGTCTCCCATCCCATCGACAACATTTACCAGTTTTCCGAGGTGTCTCGCTTTACTCGCAATCTCATCGTTAAGATTCCTGTCGCTTGTTGCCGGAATAACAATAAAAGCGTCGGTTATAAATTCTTCGAACTCAGTGAGGTCATCCTCAATAAGCTCAACCATACCAGACCCACCTAATGAAAGTATCTTGTCGGTAAACTCCTTACTTATTACTACAGTCTTTGCGTGTTTTGAGAATAGTACAGCTTTGCGTTCACCAACAACGCCCCCTCCGAATATTACTACCTTCTTCTCATCAAGATCAAGTATAAGTGGTAGCATTGAGGTTTAGACCTTCTTGAGTTCCCTGTCGCTGAACATTATACTATAATCAGTGATGCCAGTTGCTTTTGAGATTCTCTTGATGATCTCTTTACACTCATCTCGTTCATAGCTGTGAACCATGGTAAAAAGATTGTACCCCCAGGGATTCTTACGTTCGTAGCAATGAGTCACCTCCTCAAAAGAGGCCATGATTTTGCCAATCTCTTCCACTTTATCCTCAGGGACGTTCCACATACACATGGCGTTTGCAGTTATCCCTATCGCCCTATGAGCAATGAGTCCGCCCAATCTTCTAATCTTCCCCTCACCCATTAGCTTCTCGATCCTTGAAAGAACCTCTTCCTCTGTCAGGTCAAGGGACTTTGCAATCTCTTGAAACGGCCTCTTCTTGAAAGGTATATTGTACAGTTTCCCGATCAATTTTTCGTCAATATCGTCCATATCAGTCACCTTTCACCTAATATCAAACTTCACACCTATCTTGAAGGTAATATTAGCAGGTAGATTGAGTAGTGGATACCCATCACCGGTTTTATCCTTTATCTCTTCTATTACTTCCAGAATCCTCTCTTTTGTCCCTGTGATAGTGAACCAGAGGTTAAAATCCACTTTGCCATCTTCTGATGATCGTATATAATTGTGGGTAACTTCATCGTAGGAGTTGATTATATCTGCGACCGAATCGATATC
>JAXHTN010000194.1:0-3810 GCA_034190145.1 Halobacteriota archaeon
CTATTGTACTAGCCACCAGTGTAAAGACCAATAGTCCGGCAATAATTTTTGTCTTCAGGCCTATCACCTCCTTTATATTTTAAAGTTTATTACAACTCTATATTGGAAATGAAACCCTATTTACTTTTCTTTTAGCCATATTTATGCCAAAATCTCTCCAAAATTCTTCCCAAATCTCACCCAATTCTTTCCCAAATTCAGCTTCTGCTTATGTACAAAAGTATAATCAAAGCAACAAATTCAAAAAAATCAGGAAGTATCATCGATAACCCCCTGGCTTCTATACGTTCAAAACCCCACAGATTATATAATAAAGGATTTGAGGTAAAGGCCTGCAGTATTAAAAGGATGATGAAAATGATAAGTCCCAGAGCGAATTTTGATTTTATCTCCTTGTAGTTACCCCAGTATACATAAAGGAGATAGATCAGCAATACAAAGTTTGCTAGGGTAATAATAGCCTCGAAAAGGATAAAGGGCGGACCCATCATTGTTACATGCATATTAATCACTCTTCTCCTGAATCATCTTCATCTTTAAATTTTTCCCACATCCGGTTTAAATATTCTTCGAAGACCTCATACTCTTTTTCCATATTTGAAGAGAGGAAATAGACAGCTCCGTACTTATTTCCCTCTACCGTAATTATATTATTGTCTAAGAGAACCTTAAGGTGATATCTAATGGTTTTATAATCAAGCCTAAGTAACTTTGCTAACTGATTGGCGTTGTAAGGCCTCTCTTTTAGTGCTCTGATTATCAAGGCACGATTCAAGCCCCCTTTTGTACCGACTATCAACCACCAGATCATTCGTTGCATAGATCTTCCCAAATATCTTAGACCATATTATTACCGATATTTTAGATCTACTTTGTGGTTACGGGTTCTGTAGTCTTTTAATGGTTATTTGACTTTCACATCACCTTCGCCCGTACTTTTTAAACATTAAGAAGAGTGATACAAGTGCTGCGATCACGATCAAAAGACCATACATAGGAATATTTGACGTATCTCTTACTGCGATTCGGTAATCAACACTCTCTTCCAGTTGATCTGATTTTACATTTACAGTTACCCTATAATCGTCTATTGCAATATCTACTGGTGGTGTTATCTTGATCTGGAATACCTCGCTTTCTCCCGGACCCAAACTTGTCACTTCCTTTGGGCTTACCCTAGTGCTCCAGCCTTCAGGTGCACTTATCTCAGGTTTGATCAGTGTAACCGTACCACCAAGACCAGAGTTTGCAACCCGAAGATCAGTTGATATCGTGTCCCCTTTGTAGACGTTGTACATGAGTTTCTCAGGATAAAGCGAGATCAAGTAACTTCCCCTAAGGCTCAAGTTAAGACTTAGTTGATACTCCTCGTTTGAAGATGTGACAATTGCAACAAAGGAGTACCTCCCGACCTCTACATCATAAGGCGGTACAAATTCAATAAATAATTTCTTTTCATCCCCGGATGGGATGAATATTGTAGATATATCATTGCTACCCACTTCACTCTCTTTGAATCTTGCGTACCAACCATCAGGTAAGTCTTTAATATTTAGACTATAGGTGTCATCCATCTTGCCTATGTTATGAATCGATACTTGGAACTTTGGGTTCTCACCAATGTTTGCCGTTTTGGAAGGTACAATACTTGATACTTCGGCAAAATAGTCCTTTTGTTCGAGGGAGATGATTCCTAGGTCAGTCACTCTGCCTATCTTTATCTTGGTATCTTCAATCTCTTCCAGATGGTATCCTTCCTTTGATACCTCTAAATTGTACTCACCCTTCGGTAGATCCAGACTAATCTTCCCTTCTGATGTTGTCTTTGCGGAATTGATCAAATCTTCTTTCTCAAATATATTTACAAGCGCCCCTTTAATGTTGTCACCATCGCGGTTTGTGACCTTCAGGTTCAGTGAACCCTTCTCATCTTTATATGTCTTCGTGATCTCAACGTATAGACTCAACTTTTGATTTCCTACCCTGACGTATATTGGATACTCTCCAACATCGGCATCTCCTGGTGTTTCCACAGACAGGGTTACATCTCTTGCAGACCATGCGGAGATATAGACCTTGGAGACGTCATCTTCACCGTCCTTGAAATTGATTGTCCAGTCGTCACCGTTGTTCATCGAATACCTCATATTATATGTCCCTGAGGTGTTTGCGTAATTTGTTATTCTAAGATCAAATTCTATCGTGTCACCTGCTTCTGCAAGCTGTCCGGGATAGTTACATTCGAGTTCTAGGCTATCTGCTTGGACAACAGGAACAAGAAAAATCAAAAGTACGATACAAAAATTAAGTATTAATTTCTCCATCTCATTTAACATTATTTCACCTCAAATCCATCCTCATGAATCGTATATAGGCAATAGCAAACATTGCAATAGGGAAGATCACCAACGTAACAATACTGGACCACGATTTTTGCAAAGACTCAGTTATTGTAATCTCTTCTTCTATCAAACCCTCCTCATACATGTATCCTCCATAAAATCCATAACTTTGATCATTCTCTGGCTCGATAAGACTATGAGAAACTTTTTGATAACTTGACGATGGGTCCAGTGCTGAGAATACATCCTGTATGCTCTGCATTTCTTCATAATATTCTTGAATCTCTCTTTGATATCGTTCCTCCGCTTCTATGTCAATTTCAGGCGGTTTATTTAAAGCACCTTCTGATGACTCATTAAAATCTTCTACTTGAAAAACCATGGTGGCTGCCGGATGTTCCGGTCTATCTCCCACAATCTGCTGTGAGACAAAAAAACCGGCCAGTGGAACAAGAGAAGAGAGTACAAAAAATACAATTATTGCATATAATATCGCCCTTGTGCTGTTCTTTGCAACCGTGGACGACATCAGTGAAACGGAGAAATAAGATAGCATCAAAAGGAGTGACACTCCCATGAAAATCAGTATCCTTAGCAATTCGTCACTATCCGGAACTATCCCTGATATCATCAGAAAACCGATAGAAAGCGAAGTAACAATCAGCATCGCAACTACAATGGCGCTTATACCACCTATCGCCTTACCGTTTATCACTTCGTCTCTATAAACCGGATGAGAAAGAAGCGATTTAAGAGAACCCCTCTCTTTCTCACCAGATATAAGATCGAATCCGAGAGCAATAGAAAGAATCGGTCCTATCCTCCCGAAAATATATGACAAAGCAAGGAAGATATCTAATATCGAGGGTTCAAATCCAGGATATCTGAGAGGAGGCCCATCCGGCATCTCCTCAGTAACCATCATCTCTTCTTTGTAGTACTCAAGACTTTCATTATATCTCTCAATTCCTTCGTTTATCGCTACGGCAAAGATAATGAGCAAAAGAGAGAGTACTAGAATGAATTTTTTGCTTGTTACGCTGTCAAGAAACTCCTTTTTTGCAACTATCCATATCCCGGACATCTTCAATCCCCACCTTTATCATATATAGACTTCATAAAAATTTCCTCAAGAGATGACTCCTCAATTCTTAGTTCCAGAATTAAGGCATTGTTTTCATATATTATTCTGGAAATATCCTCCCTGATATCAGATTTGGCATCAATTATAGCTCTATTATCCAGATATTTTACCTTCACTATCTCCTTGTGATCAAGATCAGGCATTTTAGTCAATGTTTCGACTATGATTCTTACTGTCTGTTCTGTATTCATCTTCTTCTTTATCTCTTCAAGGCTACCACGTTCCACGAGTCTACCATCAGAGATTATACCGACTGTGTCACATACCTGCGAGACTTCAGAGAGGATGTGTGAAGAGAAAAATATGGTCTTTCCCTCGGATGAG
>JAXHTN010000195.1:0-3807 GCA_034190145.1 Halobacteriota archaeon
ATATCTTTCACATCTATCGGAAGGTGAGGGACAGATTGAGCCCCATCGACGAGTAGAAGCGATCCATACTCTCTGCAGATCTTTGAGATCTCGTTTACAGGCGTGATTGAACCGAGAACATTTGAGGCATGGGTTATAGCAACCAGTCTCGTTTCTTCATCTATCATCTCTTCGAGGGCTACGAGATCCAATTGCCCCTTTGAATCCGGTTTGATGAATTTAAGACTCACCCCATACTTCTTTAGCCTCATCCATGGCAACAAGTTAGAGTGATGTTCCATCGAGGTTGTGATTACTACGTCCCCCTTCTTAAAACCAAGTCCGGAAGCAATCATGTTTATACTTTCAGTGGAATTCTTTGTAAAGACAACCTCCCCTGGTTTTGCATTTATGAATTTTGCCACCTTTTCATGTGCTACTTCGTAGCGTTGGGTCGCCACTTGAGACCACCTATAGACCCCTCTGCCAACGTTTGCATTGTGCTCATTGTAATAGGCCATCACCGCACTTAGTACCGGCCCAGGGGTAAGGCTGGTTGCAGCACTATCCATATAGATCATACCCTCTGAAAGTATCGGAAAATCCTCTCTTATGGCCTCAACGTTCATAACACCTCGTCCATACTCCCGCTTCTGTATCCCAGAAGATCCATTGAAACATAGTCAAATCCGAGATCCTTAAAAGATTCATTTATCTCAGAACCAAGTGCTATCAGATCTTCCATCTCGGCACACATGACCTCAATACGGGCGATCTTTCCATGCAATCTGACCCTTGACTGCAGAAATCCAAAGGAGCGCAATATCTCCTCAGCATCCTCCACCATCTTCAGTTTCTCGATTGTGATCTGATCCCCATAGGGGATTCTGGATGAGAGGCATGCGGTAGATGGTTTATCCCACGATGGCATTCCAAGGCCCCATGAGATCTCTCGAACATCTGATTTTGTGAGGGAAGCTTCAACGAATGGGTGCCAGATACCCTCCTCATCACATGCCTTGATTCCAGGACGATGTTCACTGAAATCAGATATATTCACCCCATATGCAACAGTCTCAATTCCTTCTTCTTTTGCGATACCTTTCAGAAATCTTGCAGACTTTCTCTTGCAGAAATAGCATCTATCAGATGTATTTTTAACAAACTCTTCATCTTCAATCTCAGAGAAAGAGTAGACCTTGTGAGGTATACCTATATCTGCTGCGATATTACGTGCAGCAACAAGTTCGCTTCTTGGAAGTGTAACCGTATCAAGAGTGATTGCAAGAGCATCATCCCCAAGAACATCATAAGCAACTTTTGCAAGAAGTGAACTGTCCACTCCACCTGAAAAAGCTATCAGTAACCGGTTCTTCTTGGATATGGCCTCTCTTAAAATTTCGAGTTTCTCCATCAATTTACTCATAAGTAAAATGTAATTAAAAATGCTTCGTAACAGACCCGTCACGATATATTTTCATAAGACTCTTGAGATCAAGATGTTTTATAGGGTGGAGATAATATCTGGTGGGACGCGAACCTGATTCACTCAAAGACTTTGGTATATGGTTAATAATAAGGTATAATGGAAGCTAATAAAAATACCAAAACAACAAAAATGGTAAAAATTTTTTATGGCTAATTTTGGGACTAATATCAGTCTTTTTTGCAGAGGTAAAGTGATGTATACAATAGATGAAAAAAACTTCTGAGTTTGAAGAGGTTTTATATGCGTTCGTCCCTTTTTGATCAACCGAAGAACAACTGTTATCTTATATTCCGTCCAATGAGATCTGATGATCGATTGGGCTGAGAAGTACAGGCCGGTGACACTCGACGATGTGGTCGGGAATCCTGCTGCTGTTAGCGAACTTAGGAACTGGGGGCGTACTTGGGGGGAGGATAAAAAAGCGGTCATCCTTTATGGTAGGGCGGGAGTTGGGAAGACATCAGCTGCACACGCCCTCGCATGTGAGATGGACTGGGATGTGATAGAACTCAATGCCAGTGATCAGAGGACCTCAGCTGCGATAAATAAGGTTGCGGGTTCAGCGTCTCAAAATTATGCTTTTGGTGGCATGAGGTTGATCATCCTTGATGAGGCTGACAATCTTCACGGTAATTCCGATAGAGGTGGTGCAAAAGCGATAGTAAAGATAATAAAGAAGACGGCACAACCCATCATTTTAATAGCAAATGATTACTATGAGATGACAAAGGAACTGCGAAACCTGTGCAAGCCTATTTCCTTCAAACCTCTCCAGAAGAGTTCGGTTGCATCTGTACTGAGGAGAGTGAGCGCGGAAGAATCCATAAATATCGAAGATGATGCAATCGAAGAACTTGCATCTAATTCGTGTGGCGACATGAGGTCTGCGATCAATGATCTTCAGGCACTCTCTCTTGGTAATTCCTGTGTCAAAATTGAAGATGTAATCACAGGTAGCAGGGATAAAAAAGAGACCATATTTTTTGCCCTCGGAAAAATATTTGAAGGTACCGATATGCAAGAGGCGCTAAATACCGTCTACAATATCGACGAATCCCCGGAAGATCTTATAAAATGGCTCGATGAGAACGTTCCGATAGCATACGAAGACCCTTCAGCAGGATTTCAGAGTCTATCACGATCAGACCTCTACCTTGGGAGGACCAGAAAGAGGCAGAACTACTCTTTGTGGAGGTATGCAAATGCCATGATGGTCTGTGGCGTTCTTGCTGCAAAACCAAGTGCGAGAAGGAACGGATACAGACCAAGATACCAATCACCCTCGACATTCAGAAGACTCGGACAGACCAGATCGAAGAGGAATCTGCGCAACTCGCTACTTGTGAAGGTTGGAACTTATTGCCACGTATCCAGAGGGCATGCCTACAACCTCGTTGAGTTCTTAAAGATGCTCTTTGGAAGGACTGAATATGCCATCTCAATTTCGGCTGCAATGGATCTCAGTATCGATGAGATAGCGCTCCTTCTCGATACCAAAAAGAACACAAAGAAGGTAAGTAGCATCTATGATGCTGCCCAGGAGCTTATTGAAGAAGAGAATACGGAGTTTTTCAGAATGGGATTTTCAGAAGTACAAGAAGAGATCAAAGAAGAAACAAGACCTGCTGTGTCCCAAGAGAAGGACGATGATAAAAAAGGGCAGCATACATTATTTGATTTTTAGCTTCTGGATGGGAAGTTGATAAAAAGAGTTATTTTTTAGAGTATAAACATCAAACACTTCATCATGGAAACCGTCGAGATCAAGAACTCAAGGCTGACACTTGTCACAGGTGATATCACGAAGCAAGAGACGGATGCTATCGTGAACGCTGCCAATTCAGGACTTCTTGGAGGTGGGGGCGTAGATGGTGCAATACACAGAGCCGGTGGACCGAAGATACTTGAAGAGTGCAAGAAGATACGAGAAGAGAATGGAAAATGTCCGACAGGCGAGGCAGTCATCACAACAGGTGGAGATCTTAAAGCAAAATATGTGATTCACACGGTTGGGCCTATATGGAACGGAGGCTCTTCAGGTGAGGATGGCAATCTCAAGAATGCATACAAAAACAGCCTATCTATTGCTATTGATAACGATATTAAGACTATATCTTTCCCTTCAATAAGTACCGGTGCATATCGTTTCCCAACAGAAAGAGCAGCAAAGATCGCTCTTTCCACCGTAATAGAATTTCTTAGTTCAAACGATCTTGAGGAAGTGCGGTTTGTGCTCTTCAGTGATAGGGATTATGAGATCTACAGAAGGGCCCTTGAAGGGATGAATGTCAGATGAAGCTCGTAGTTTATGACCTCGAAGGAGTCCTTGTAGATCACAG
>JAXHTN010000196.1:0-3801 GCA_034190145.1 Halobacteriota archaeon
CTTTGCTGTGTTCATCAAGTTGTAGTTCCGCTTGTTCTGAGGTCCAAAAATCCCACTCGTCTTTCCACATAACATAGCGGGCTTTGGGGAAAGCTGGCTTGCCTTCAGTATCAGTATTCCCGCCAATGTGGTCTGGATGTCCGTGCGTGATGATGACCGTGTCGATGTCCTCAGGCGCAATCCCCCTAGCCTTCAGGTTCTGAAGAATTTTTCCTGTGTTTGGGCCAAGACCATC
Source organism: Halobacteriota archaeon (assembly GCA_034190145.1). Taxonomy (GTDB): domain Archaea; phylum Halobacteriota; class Syntropharchaeia; order DAOWMC01; family DAOWMC01; genus JAXHTN01. The sequence goes on from JAXHTN010000196.1 coordinate 236, forward strand.
TGCACCCGTATCCACCAGTACCTGATGCTCACCTGTGTTGACAACCATACAGATGTAAGGACTTACCCACTCATCCCACTTTTCTGGCCGTAGGTTGTGTTCGCGGAGAGCTTCTTCAAGGCCTTCTCTTGGGGCGTTGGCAAAAAGAAAGGTAGCAGGGGGTGGGAAGATAGGAGGGGTATATGTGTGGGTGCCATCGCTGACGGCCATGCATTCGAAATTCCCTACCTTAAAGGAAAAGCATTCGGTACTCATATTTCTCCCCTCCTTTTATGATTATCATTTTATGGTACTTGTAACTCACTACCTATATAAAGCCCCGGCCAGTCCACCCACTGACTGAACGTCCGAGGCATCCACAGGGACGGTTGATTGGTTGTTTGTTTTATTTGGGACCTGTAGGATAAATGGGTGGTAAAAACTCATTGCTCATCTTTGTGGTATAGGTCTAAAAAGATTATTTTGTTTTCGTTTTTAAAGTAAGCATAGGATAGCCTAAAAGAACCCACATAAACTTCTCTTGTTCCTTTTCTTGCATATCTCATCGGCTTCCCGATTCCAGGATTTTCTATTATTCTTTTAATCTGCTTTTTGACTTGTTCTTTAAGAGAATTATCTTTTATTCTATGTATCTTCCTTAAAAAATTAGGATTATGCTCTACCTCTAACATTTTTCTAATTCTTCAAGAAATTTATCGGCAGGCTGAGAAACAAATTCCCCTCTTTCATAACACTGCCAAGCTTCTTCTATTCTTTTGGCAAAAGTAATATCCTCTTCAAAATTCTTGTCTAAATCACTTACTTTTTTTAAGATTAATTTATTACCATCCTCGATTATGACAAGTTTCTCCCCTACTTTAAAACTACCCCTCATTTCCGAAGGAATCACTATTTGACCTTTTGAACTGAGTTTTGTTATTGCAATATTTACCATATCGATCACTTCACCACATGTAAGATTAGTCTTACAAAATATATAAATATTTTGGAGATCTTATTTTCTTTGCACTCCCATAAAGCCCCAGCCTTCCCACCTCGGACTGAACGTCCGAGGCATCCACGGGGGCTTTATGATAAACTTAGAACCAATCGACATTTCAATCATCTTTAATTGTACTTAGGTAATATTGATATGTTATCGGAATATATCATCTGTTATGCGATCAGATCAACTTAAACTTCATCATTTTGATGGTTTTGAGATGTCTAAGCCAACTGATCTAATTGATAGGAACAATAGATTATTTTTACCATTGGATGAGAGGTGGCATCAATTATTCCGTGAAGGTAAAAAGAACTGGGAGCTACGGGGGATTAATAACAGATTCAATACTAAGACTGTAAGAGAAGGACGAACGGTGGAGTTAAGGCGAGGTTACCAATCAGATCCGCTATGGGGAATTATTACAGATCGTTTGATTATTAACTCTTTTAAAGAAATACCGCCTACAATACTCGATAAAACAATACCACTGACTGTTCGTAATGATCCCAGCGTTATTGCTTTTGTAAAAGACTATGAAAATAAGTATGATAACTTTATTCTATTTAAAATAAGAATCGTAGAAGAGGTTTGACAATGGTTGAAGAATACCCTAGCCGAATAATATCTGGGGAAGAGATTCGAGAGCTGAAAAAACTTTTGTTATCTCAAGATTTGGATTATCCTGATTATTCAAAGTGGGTAGATAACACCATCAAAGAGATTAAAGACGGTAAAAAACAGGCTTTTGGATTATTTTATGAAAAGATCGGCGGAGATGGGGTTATCCGAGTTACTGCAAGCGGAACCATCGAGTTAAAGAACTTTTATATATGCCCAGAATATAGAAAAAAAGGTAGTGGATCTAGTCTTTTGGAATACGTCGAAAAATATTGCATAGAAAGGGGTTATTCACAAATACAAGTTGATGCTTATGTTAATGAAACTAATACTGTTAGTTTTTTTCTGAAACATGGATTTGAGTTCCAGGCAAGGGGAGATTTCTATGGCAGAGGAAAAGAGAGTTACCTGTTAGTAAAAAGGCTACCAATTGCCTATATAGGCGAATATGATTGGGTGGCGATCTCTAAATGGGTTTTAGAATGCTTATGGGGTTTCAAACTTGAAAAAGAGTTAAAAGAAAGAGAATGTTATTTTTATAGGAGATCTGATAACGGATTTGATATTGTTGCAACAGTGTTTATACACGAAGAATTAGAAAAGAAAATCGATAAAGATCAAATCAGTTCACTCCATGAAGATAAGGTGGTTAAAGGCGCATCCTTTTACTTCGCACCTTTTTTTACAGATTCCGCAAAAGATTACGCTAAAGAAAAAGGTATCACGCTTATAGATCATGATAAATTAGAAGAACTTAGTAGATTAATTCTGCCAACGTCATCTGAAGACACTGCAGGGATAATCGTGGTTGTAAAACCGGAATATTTCGATAAACTGATAGAGAATAAGGATAGAGTCTATATTAAGGGTGGTGGAATAGCGAAAGGAATTGAACGTGGGCAGGTCTTATTGTTTTATGTTACTTCACCAATCTGCGGAATAAAAGGACATACCATAATCAAGGACTTATTCAGCGGTGAACCAGCTACTATCTGGAAAAAATATCGCCGTCAATCTGCTTTTACAGATGAAGAATACAAAACTTATACAGAAGGCAAACCAACTGTGACTGCATACTCGTTTGAGGAAATTAAGGAAACATCTGAATGCATCTATTTAGGAAAAATACGTGGTGCTCTTGACGGTTTCAACCATCAGACTGGTCAAAAAATTACAGTACATGATCTGGGTAAGATCAGAGAGAATTATTAGATAAGGTCTATATTTCATGTGTGGTAAATCACTATACCCCGTACCTATAACAGTACCTGGCAAAGTACATAAATTTCACCCTTAACCTTTGCTCATTTATCCACCCATAACCTCGGCTTATTCACTCTTGCACATGTATTTTTACAAAAAAAACATCACAAAGAGTATAGTAAAAAGAATAATAATCTCAAAAATCGTCCCAATTAAACCAAGCTCCGCTGGATGCCGCCTATCCCCCATAGATAACGAAAAGAAAAACCCCGTGTTAAAGGCCAATAACAATCAACCATCACCACAACAAACCATGATAATAAGATTTCCAAACATCTTTGCCGTGATCAACGGTTTATCTGGTATTCTTCCGTAAATTACCAAAGAGAGTATCACACTGACTAGAACCCAAAGATTGTAGAAACAGACAGAAAATAAGAAGAAGAACAGTCTGATGGCATACTTCTTAGATGTTGTCTTCGGTCTGAAGGCATCCTTTTTTACTCTGTAGCTTGTTTCTATTCCCCATCGCTTCCTGAAATCCTCGGCGTAGTCCTTTGCATTTTCTTCATTCACGTCCAGATCCGTTACAAAGCATACACGTTCATCATTCTTAGTTCTATGCGGAAGAATGAATAGCCTAACACATTCCTTTCCTGATGGTGCCTTCCGTTTCCTGTACATTTGATAGTCCGCTACAATTACTTCCTTACTCTTGTTCTTTTCAATTAATTTCTTTACACTTATGCTCTTTTTTGCA
>JAXHTN010000197.1:0-3791 GCA_034190145.1 Halobacteriota archaeon
AATCAGTTGTATTTTTATCTTATTGAGTAGTATGAAGTTTAACTCGCAATATATCTCGTTAATTGTTTTCGCATGTTTTTTGATTATTTCGATCTTTGTGGTTGTAATCCCAACTGAAGCATTCGGTTCAATTCACCTAAATACAGATTATGACCCATTTTCTACTGAAGATAATCTAAAAGTAGAATGTTATACATCTCTTGATCCAAGCGAGGTAGTCCTCGTCCTCTGCTGTGAAGATAAGATTGGATATATAAAAATAGACGTAAATGAAAACGAATTTGAGAAAGAGATTGGTGCAGGAGATTGGGACTGGTATGATGATCAAGGTCCGGTAAGTGGTATTACTAAATACGATGTAGGTACCCACAAGATATATGCCGTGCATCCTATGGCTGATGGGACTACATTATTGGAAAACTATCGTACTTCATATGTCAACTATATTCCATTTGTAGATGCAACAAAATATATACTGGCAAGAGAACAAGATGGAATCATGGTGTTTTACACGACTCATTATTCTGACGATGTATTGGATATATCCATAGTTAAAATAGAACATCCCTACCTCAGTCTAGATCCAATATCAGAGGTGACTATAGGGGATAATGTTACGGTCATTGGTGAAACAAACAGACAAAACGGTGCTGAATTTAACATAATCATTGAAGGTCATGGTATCAAGGAATCAATGTTATCAGAGGTTTCAGACAGGAAAATATTAGCATCATTTGACACAAAGACCTGGAAAGAAGGTTTCGACTATATTGTCACTGCTGAAGATTCGAGCAAAATGGCCTCGCAAGAAATTAAGTTCAATGTCGTAGAGAAGATTCCAAAAATGAATGTAACTCTTGATCTTTCAAAGGCAGAAGCAAATGTAAGTGACATTGTTTTATTCAAGTTAAATTTAACAAACGTGGGAATTAAACTTAAAGTAAATGAGAAAGTTTCAATTATGCTGGATGATACTGAAGTAAAATCAAGATATATAACACTAAATCCTTTTGAAAGCGATACAGTCGAGTATTCATTTAATATAACAAAGGAAATGGTAGGAATGCATACTATTGGGGCATTCGGACAAAATATAACATTTACCGTAAATGAACCTGTAGTTGAAGAAACGCCCACATCTACGCCACAATTGGTATCTTTACCAAAGGAAGCACCAACTGAAGATCCGAAACAGCCCGGATTTGAAGCAATCTTAGCCGTAACAGGACTAGTCACCGTAGCATTTATTTTGAGAAAAAAGAAGTGATATAGATCACATCCAACCATGGAAAACTCTCAACAGGATCACTTTGCGTTTAGTCCTTGACAAGATAGCGAAGTGGCTCTTCTAAACATATGACAGCCATATGAAGACAAAAGATTGTTTTTTTTTTCTCTTTTCAGAAGCAAAAATCGCAGAAAAGTTTATATCATATTAAAATATACTTGCAATCATCCCTGAAATATAAGGTTTTAACGTTCTAACTTAATAAGCGGGAAAACCAAGTATGAAATGGGAGTATCGAACTAAGGTATGGTATTATAAGTACCAAACCTTAAAAGTGGGGGATTGAAGATGGATAAAAGATATATTGCAAGCCTGGTAGTTGTTATTGTGGCAATCGCAGCAATATTTATGATTTCGGCAATGGCACCTCCAGGATCTGAAGCATCTGCAGAAGAAGGGACAACGGTTATTCAATGGGTTTGGATAATTGGGATCATAATAGTGGTCGTAGTTGTTCTGGGACTCTTGATGTACTTCAGAAGTGGGTCATCGTAGCCTATACAGGTGAATAAGGACGACTATTACTTCAAAAAGTCATTCGGCAGCAGCGCTCCTTCCATTATCTTTTAAAATTGGAGAGGACGACTCAAAATTTTACAAGGGGAAAAGTAAAACCCGGTTACTTGAGAGTTGTCCTTCTCTGTGATTTTTCCACCCTAATTACTATTTATATCCAAACTTGGATCCTTTCACCATTCATAACTTCTTCTTCAGTAACTGCGACTTCCTTAGTTGAGCTTCCAACTGTTACTGTGTATAAGGATGTAGCCATCGTGTCAAACTGAGTTCCCCCTGCAACCGGGCCGTCAGTAGAGTAAGGAACGGTGAAATGGAACTTACCATCAGGACCAACAGTTACTGTTTGGTTGTATGTAAAGGTTCTATTTTGGTTGGTTCCGATATCAATTGAGATAGTTGCATTTTCTACTCCGCCTGTCCCGGAAACGATAACATCTGCACCTTCAACGTACTCAAAGATCTTTACAAGGGCAACAGGATAGAAATAATTAGGTGAATAGGCTATATACTCGGTATCCTGAATCCTTGCCCCTTGGTATAATATCTGGGATTGCATGGTTGTATAATCGTAACTCCCCTTTTCCGATCTCCAGTAGAGCTGTTCTCCGGTTTTACCATCAAGTATCACAAAGGGCATATAGAAATCATCTGACTCATGTACCAGACGATAATGTCTTAGAGCAGGCAGTGTGGATTCATTACTCAGCTTCACCTCATTACCGTCAAAGAACTGTAAACGAATGTTCATTGTAGTGTATGGGTCAGGGAAAGATTCTGCCCAATAAGGCATCACGTATTTGACATGATTTGAAGCACCCAAGAAATCTGCGACAAGGAAATCATTCATAATATATCTGGTTCCAAGTTCATTTAGTATCTCGTTTGCCTCATCTTCCTCTGTTGCGATGAGAAATGTTGAAGCTCCGGGCCTGAGGTAGAGTATATTCAGATCTGATCCAATTAGAGGTGCCTCTCCTGTAAGAACTTCATCAAGAGAACCAAATCTGGCATTCCTATCGTTATCCCTTATTATAGAATCTCCTTTCGAGTATGCCTTATTTCCGTCCGAATCGAAGTACATTTCATCAATCTTAAACCTTGATAACGAGGCTTCGGAAGAAGGTTCTTCTCCCAGCAGTAGCCTGTCAGTCATTGAATAGTTTTCATTTCTATCAGTATCAAATATTATCGGTTCGGTTCCAGTGTATGAACCATCATTATCAGAATCGACGTATTTCACCATAGGTGGGCCACCAATTCCTTGCTGATACGGGTTAGCATTTGGCATCCTCCGTGCTACATACTCAATTATGTGCCCGTAATCCCACCAGCTCATAACACCGTAATCGTTCGGTCCATAGTCCCATACTCCATCTTCAGGGATCTCATAAAGTTCATAATAATCCAGATCGGGTTCAGGTGTATTATACCTCATCCATTCACATGAATCGAACCAATCCGCCTGAAAGGAAGAACCGGAATATCTGGCCTGATTGATTGTTGAAGCTGCTGTTGGGTATACGAAAACAAAAATGAGAACAACAAGAACAATTGCTATCACAGTCGTGTTATTCTTCCTCTTACGTTGGTCAAAGACACCTGTCCATTGCATTATTCCTATAAGCATATAGGAACCCAACAAGATAACAGGTACTGCAAAATAGTACGCATTCCTCGTGTGCACACTCATAAGTATGAATAAGGTAATAGTCCAGACCGAGAACAGTATATCGGTAGGTGATCTATCTCTTGCCGTTTTATAGAAAAAGTACGCAAATACCGGAAATATTGCAAATCCAAAGAATCCGAAACTTGCATAAAGCGGAAGTAAGCTGAAATTTCCTGCATAAGTGAAGAATGGCATCTCCTCTTGAACCGTGCTATAAGCAGCAGATGGTGGAATTAACGCAAATCTCATTATTCCAAAGAAACTTTCTCCCAAACTTGTTGGGTAAATGATGGCAAGTACTGCTACACCCATACC
>JAXHTN010000198.1:0-3782 GCA_034190145.1 Halobacteriota archaeon
AGAGCTCCATCACCAGTTTGACATTGACATCCGAACTCAAAAGAGCCCTTTGGATATCCTTGACGAACTCATTCACTGTATACTCATCTATCTTGTTCGCCCTTGCTATCTTGCGCATGGCGTCTCTTAGTGATTGTCCAAGCGAGTCGAGAACCATGATACACGTTATTACTTCTCAGATGTTTAAGGTTTCCGCTTGAGAGATTCGATAGTTGAGTTAAAGATCGGATTGATATATTGAGAATTAAGAGATTGCGAAGAAGTTTGAGCCCACAACTCCTAGCAGGTATAACGTTGCCACCAATACCGGCTGGTGAATCAGATATATAAATAGCGAATGTCTTCCGAGAAAAGAGAGGGGTCGTACCAAGGTGTTCTCAGTTAGATCGAAAAGATCGAATTTACGCTTTTGACCATCGTACAAGGAATTGCCTATGAAGAGCCCTATCAGTACCACCCCGAACCACGGCAGAATCGGAAAGTAATCGAATGTGTAGAAGTATTCCGGTCTGAATCCTAGCCAGATGAGAAAATAAGAGTCAAAGGTGAGGTCCCTCAAAGAGAGTCCAATGGCAATCATCACTGTCCCAAGCACAAGGTTGCTATAGCGATGCTTTATGAAGGGGTATGAAAGTATGATAGAGATTCCGATGAAATGGAGTACCCCGAATATGATAAAACCATCTCTAAGAAATATCCATGTTACAACTGTGACAACAAGCCCCCATAAGAAAACCTTAAGACCTCTTTTTGCGTATTTTGTGATTCGGCCTCTCCTACTCATGCCCAATTCTTCTATTCTTGAATAGCTTAGACTCAGAGATATTCCCACAAGAAGGATGAATATCGTTGCAGTAACACGAGCAAAGTACCACCAGAAACCATAATGCACATTCAAATTGCAATCTCCAAAATAAGATAGATCATAGAGGAAGTGGAATATCACCATCATAATTACGGCGACTCCCCGCAACAGATCAAGTTCCCAAAACCGGTCGCTGCTTTCCTCACCCATAACCATCAGACATTAACTACCTCAGTAGTCCGGTTGATAAATATACCTGATCAATCCATCTTCAGATCATCAAGCCACCCGGCACTTTCGCTCATCGGTCTTGTGAAGAACCTTCCTATATCCTTCTCTTTTGCCTGGTGATATTTGAAGTAGAACTCCTCTTCTGTAACGCCAACTATCTCGATCTTTCCGGTCCTGTGGGACATCACGTATTTGAACCTCTTGCTGTGTCCGTTGAGTAGCTTCTTCGCTTCTTCGACGATATTATATCCCCTTTTGAGCGGGACCTGGAAGTTGCTCTTTACCCTTTTCACCGGTCTACACTGGAAGACATAATACGGATTGACACCGATACCGACCAATTTGTTCAGTAACTCGGCCAAGACCGCAGGATCATCATTGACACCTTTCAAAAGGACAGCCTGATTGTCTACGATAACGCCTGCGTCTATGAGAGAACCGACCGCATCTATTGCCTTCTGAGTAATCTCCCTAGGATGGTTGAAATGGGTGACCACATATATTCTCTTCTCGCTAACCGAGTGTTCCCTAAAGAGTGCGAGTAACCCCTCATCGTCAAGGATTCTATCAGGGGAAGTGACTGGAACTCTTGATCCGAACCTTAAGAAATCGAGATGCGATATCGAAGAAAGCCTCTCAAGAAACTCTCTTAACACTATAGTAGGTAATACCAGTGGATCTCCTCCTGTCATCAGAACATTGTTTATCTCTTCATGTTTCTCGATATAATTTGCAGCATCGTTGAATCTGCTCAAAATCTCCTCGCTTTGAAGACCTACAAGACGCTTTCTGAAGCAATGTCTACAATAAGTGGCACATCTGTTAGTTGTCAGAATCAGGGCCGTTTGTGCGTATTTATGCTGAAGGCCTGGCATCTTAGCATTCTGACGCTCGCCGCTTGTATCATAGGAACCGAGGAGATTTAGCTCCTCTTGTGAAGGTATTGCCATCTTTCTTATCGGATCTTTCGGATTATTCCAATCAATGAGAGACATATAATATCTGGTCACGCTCATTGGATGCCTTTCGATGATCTTTCTTAGTTGTCTTTCGTTTCTCGAACTAAGTTCAGTGTACTCTTTCAACTGTTCAATAGTAGTAATATTATTTTCAAGCTCCAACTCCCAAGAGCTCAGGGGAAATTCGGCCTCATCAAAACTTTCTAATCTTTCACACACCATATCTAGCGATATATTTTGGTCTTCAGATTGATTATAACTTTCGATATTATTTTTTGATAAATATGGCATATTTTAAGTTTTAAAGAATTTAAAAACGTTAGATAAAATAAATAACTGTATCAAATTATCTAAATATTAATTAAATATATCTTATTATCAATAATAGGTATCTAGAGATAGTATTTAATAATGAGAGAAATGTAAACTAAGATGTGGGTAAATGTGAAAAAAATATGCACTTAAGGACATAGATAATGAAAATTACAAATAATATTATGGGATTTTCATCCCTATAGTATGTCACAGCACGCGAATCAGGATTCTCTTTATCTCCAGTACTTCGGCAAGTAGAATGAACATTATGGATTAGTGATGTGATATGAATGTGGAGATGTTAATCCCCTCTATACGTTTATTGGCCATGCCTACTGAAATTATTGCACTGAAGTGCTAAAAATAAGGATTTAAAGATAGCTACCGTTCATCTGAACTGTTATCAACCATCTTTAAATAGGGTCCATCTTATCTCAAAGATGAATTTATCCACTGTTATTGTTGGCTTACCTGATGCAAGGTATATATGAAAAATATGAAAAGGTTTAATTAGATTGCATTAAAACTCGATATTTGGTAGGATGTTAAAAAATGCTAGAATTTCTACGTGACCCGGTATGGCAATTTATTGGGGCCTTATTTGGATTTATTGCAATATTCTTTGCTTGGAGACAACGCCGAAATAAGTCACTTTCTTATAAAATCATAGCAAATAGTCCATTATTCAGTGTAAATGATGAAATTAGTGGAAGGTTACGAGTATTATTTGATGAAAAACCTGTAGAAGACATTTATTTAATTGTCGTTAAGATTTTCAACTCTGGTAATATCTCCATAAAATCCAGTGATTACGAATATCCAGTTAATTTTAATTTTGGAAAGAAGACAAAATTACTCTCAGCAGAAGTCATTGAGAAAAAACCACCCGAAATGCAAATATCAACAAGCATTGATGGAACAAGAGTTTTACTCACACCAACTCTTATGAATGAAAACGATTCGGTTACAGTTAAATTGTTGGCCGATCAATTTAATGGCCAGATATTAGTTGAAGGCCGAATTGTAGGTATAAAAGCAATAAAGGAATCTGTTGAAGGTAAATTTAGTGATACGGTCATACCCCTAATTATTGGAGTATTAGTAGGAATTGTATCTGCACATTTTTTTCTGCATATAATGGGATTTGAATTGGTCAATGTGCTAATTTTGATTAGTATACAATTGTTAGTGGCTATTGGTGCCTCTCTATCATTACTGTTAGTGTTAAGTAAACCTTGAAAAGTTACACTCCAGCAGTCTTAAAAGGGGATGGAAGGTAGACGCCGTAAGAAGGGACATTGCTAAGGGTATAGTTGCCAGCGTTTTTCAATGTTTCAATAAAAACTGTGATTAACCAGTCCCGATGCTCTCATGATAGCCTTCCAAGAACTTTTTATATAGTAAAATTATGAAGCCATATGTGAAGATCAATGAACCGGAAAATAACATAAATCCATCTACCGAATAGCTGA
>JAXHTN010000199.1:0-3757 GCA_034190145.1 Halobacteriota archaeon
TGGGTGTGTTGATCCTATTTGTCATCAGTATACCGATGATGATAATCCATGAGTTCGGTCACGCCCTTGCGTGTAAGAAGTTCAATAGACATGTCTGGGAGATGGGGTTCATGCTCTATCTGATCCAACCTTGTCTGTATTGTGATACGAGTGATGCATGGCTTTGTGAGAAGAAGGGCGAGAGGGTATTTGTATCATTTGCAGGACCTTTCTTTACACTTCTTATGAGTTGTATGTTTGTTTTGGTCTGGGAGTTTGTTTCGCTATCCCCACTGGCTCTGATAACTGTACAGAGGCTGGTCTACTTCAACCTCTTGTCATTCTTACTAGGTTTCAATCCACTGATCCTGATGGATGGTTACTACATGTTTATGGATATTCTTGATTCACCAAATCTGAGGACAGAATCATTCAAATTTTTGAGAAAGGTACTGATGGTACCTTTGAATAAAGTGAGAGGAGTTGATCTGGGTTTTGGTGATTACACTAAAAAAGAAAAGACCGCGTATTCTATATATGGTGGTATAGCAGGTGTGATAACAGGGACGATAGTCATCTATTCGATATCCATATATTTTGTGATGTGGGATCTTTTGAAGGGGTTATTTGGGTGAACTTGTTGGGTCGAGTGACTTGGTAAAGTCTTTCTAGGATGAATTATGAATAGGGGAAATGTGCCAATTTCAAAGGAAGTTGAACTTGAAATTAAACGTGAGGACCTCATCAGAAGAATCGAAAGGCTCATTGAGATGGGAGAGGCAGAACGTGCAAAAGAACTCTCAAGAGAAGCCTCAAAAATATCCAAGGAGTTGGAGTCTTACAAAGATATTGATCTTGTTCGATCAGAGGCAGGGAAGAGTTCAGAAGAAAATCCGACATATTTGAACGCTGAATTGGAACGCAAAAGACTTTTAAATGAAGTTGCACCACTCGTCAGGTCAGGAAGTATCGAAGATGCCATGGAAAAGATTGAAGAGGCAGTAAAGCTTACTAATGAACTTAAAAAACAAAAAGAAGAACTTATACCTAGATACAACGTAGATAGTGGTTTTTCAGGAATAAATAATCTTTTCAATAATAAAAACGAAATTGTTGTAAGAAAGAACGTTCCTGAGGTTCCTTTTCCGGAAAAGGTATTTTCAGCAGCAGTTTTACCACATAAGGGGATGGGATATGTCACAGATAATCCTTTCTTCGAGGACGCGGTACTAATTGTGGGGATATCTGCAATTCTTACCGTTTTAAGTAAAATTTTCAATTATCAAATCAGTTCTTACGCCGAAGTGGTCAGTACGATCGCATATGTCTATACGTTATGGTTGATAATCTCCGCGTTATCGCAGATGGTAGCCTCGGTGTTTGGTGTAGATGGAGAGTTGCACCCCCAGATGACAACAATTGTGGGCTATAGCACGATACCAGTATCTATCGGATTCGCTCTAACGACCTTCTTTCCATATAATGAGATCATAATATTGTCGCTGGCCTGGTCGGCAGTCATTTTGACTTATGGGATTAAAAGGGCAAGATATCTTTCAACAAGTAGATCGATGATCGCCGCTTGCCCCCTAGTTTTATGGTTGTTTTTGCTACTTTAATCTTTTATTTCTTCCCTGAAGATACAAAACGATGACCGCTGCGGCGACAAGGACAAGTAATGTAAAGATACCCGGCATACCAAAATGGATATTTGACGGCACTTCGGTAGGGGTTTCCTGCATGGTTGAATTGTCAGGAACGGGCGTGCTAAATTGCGATTGTGTAGAGAAAACAGGAATAGACTGAGTTTCAGTTCCTTCTTCAACGAATAGTGCAAAGATTGAAAAGTGTGATACTTTTGCCGTTGCCGTATTTTCTTTTAAATCAACTGAAGTATCAAGCGATGTCCATTTTGCACCATCAAAGATCTTAATTACAACTGTATCCCCCTTTGAAAGGAGGTTAGGGTCAAACACCATAGTTATAGTTGCATCTGGATCAAAAGTTGCACCTTTTGGTCCGTAATTGTATGCCCCAACTGTTCCGCCCAATGATAATGGATTGATAGTTACCGTTTTCAGTGCTTTTCCGTTGGTATCTAATGCAACGGTGCCTTGAAAAATGGTGATACTTGACCCCTCGTTACTTGAGTATATCACTGTTTTGGATCTTACTGCCCCTGAGCCATCTGTCGGAAGATTCCCGGATGGTGGGGCTCCACCTCCACCTCCTCCGCCCCCTCCTCCAGTGAGTGCTGGTGTTGGAGTAGGAACTGAGACAATAAAGGATCTATTTGCAGGTATCTGATCTTCATTACCTGCTTGATCTCTTGCCTTCACACTGAAAGTGTAATCGCCGTTTGATAAATCTGTATAGGATTTACTTGTCTCTGCTGTCCAGCTTGACCAAGATCCACCCAATCCGTAAGAGTACTGAAGTGACGAAGTTTGAGACTGATTATCCGAACCGGTCCAGGTGAAATCCAGGTCATTATAATCAATAGTCCCTGTGGGCCCTGAAGTAATGTTTGTTTGAGGAGCAACATTATCCACCGTGAAGTTCCAGGTTACTGAAGCGTTGTTTTGGTTAACTGAGTCATCTGTTACGGTTATTGTCACATTATGAAGGCCATCTGAGTAATTTGACGATTGATTGTATACAAGATAACTGGAGGCTATGGTAGCATTTGACGCCACATCTTCTGAGTCTACAGAAACAGTCGTAAGGGAAGTATTGATTCCTGAAGCATCACTGAAATTTGCACTTATCAGATGAGAACTGCCGTTCAAGAATGATCCGTTCTCAGGTGAGAGATTTGAAATTGTAGGTCCGGTAGTATCCTCTGTAACATTCCAGATCCATGTCTGTTGGTCTTTATCTGACTGGTTGTATGCAACAGCAGTAATATTCCACAATCCGACCGAGGCGCTTGTATTTGTATAAACTGCAGTTGTGACGCTTGTGTTTATCTGTACTTGTGAACCGTTCAAAAGCCAGCTCACATCGGCACTACGAGATAGGGAGATGTTGAAACTCCTAATTGAACCTACAAAATCACTCACGTAAGAGGATGGGCTATACGATGAAACATTGAGAGGTGTTGCTGCCATCAGTGCGAAAGTGCTGAACTTCGTTATGTTGGCATAGACATAGTTGAGGGGAGCGTTCAAAACACTTCCATTAACCTCGGACCAATCTGTCGAGTTGTGTCTTAAAATCCGAAGCGTAGACTCGTTCAATCCTGAGATATCAGAATCATCATAACTCACATTAAGAGCAAGCCAGGAGCTAGCTGTAACGTTTGTAGCATTTACATATTTACTAATATTTGTATAGGAGGATGGATCGGATGGTATGGAGTCTGTGGCCCTAATCATGACCCCATCGCCATAAGTAAATGAGATTGTGGTTGGATTGTCCCCCGACAATGTGAAATCAATTATTTCATTGTTATTTGATTCTTCATCTGAGTAGAAGTCGAATAACAAGTTACCTGATGCACTGTTACCTGTAAGTGTGTTGTTATCGCTTGAGGAATTGAGAAATATCCCATATGAGTTGTTTGTGCAGGTGTTATCAGAGATTGTATTGTTGCTTGAACCGTCAAGATGAATGCCGGAATATGTGTTGTTTCTCAAAAAATTGTTTGAGATGTTGCAATTACTTGTTCCTGAACCTAGGTAGACTCCTCCTTTGAGTGAGGCATTGGTATCTCTTAGAGTAAACCCACTAATATTCACATAACCTGAAGTGATGTTTATCAGGTGCTCAGTCGGAT
>JAXHTN010000002.1:0-8275 GCA_034190145.1 Halobacteriota archaeon
ACAAAAGAGATGACAAAGACTGAATCGACGGTTATGGGGCAGAATGTTATAACAATTGTAGACAACGAAGAGATGATTATGTACACCTATTATCCATCTCAGAATATGGCAATGAAGATGAATTTCAGTGATTCTCAAACATCATCCGGGACTGAATCTTTCGAGGATGTTTTTGATAACTATAATCCAACTATAGTAGGAACAGAGACGATTGATGGTAAGAGGTGCACAGTCATTGAATATGATATGGATAGTGCTGTAAGTACAAAGATGTGGGTCTGGCAGAGTCATGGGTTCCCCATAAAAGTAGAAAGTACCCAAAGTATCGCAGGATCGCCTACCACGATGGTAATGGAGATGAAGAACATAGAGTTCGGTTCAATCCCAGATAGTGTTTTTGAGCTTCCAGCGGGTGTAGAGATACAGGACTCCCCCCAATTTTTTTAAATAATTAGAACTACTGGTTGCAAGCAGATTGCTTGCAATTTTTTATTTTTCTTTTTATACATGAAAGGTATCTACGTTCTTCTTATAAGATTAAGAGATGATGCAAGTATAGATGTAGGCAAACTAGGTACAATCGAGTTTTCAGCAGGTTTCTATGCATATGTCGGTTCCGCCTTAAATGGTCTTGATGGGCGAATAAAGAGGCATTTACGAATAAATAAAAAGAGACACTGGCACATCGATTACCTCCTTGAGGTAGCAACCATAGAAGAGGTGATATATGCAGAGACGGAAGAGAGTCTTGAATGTGAGCTAGCTGACAGCCTCACTGAGTTAGAGGTTGTGGAACAGTTTGGTTCCAGCGATTGTAAATGCAAAAGCCACCTTTTCTTCTCGAAAAACCTTGAAACGATAAAAGATACCGTTCTATACGGAATTAAAAAGTGTAAACTAGATGCAAAATACTATAATTCATAATTATAGTGTGTTTCGTATATTCCCAAGCTTACCTGACCTTGAGAGCATATTTACCAGGTAAACTTACATTGAGTCTCTTTGCTATCTCTGATCTCATAGGGTCGAGAATTATAACATACCCAGACCAATCTGTGCTTACGGAAGCCGATCCACAGATTGGACAGGTGTTGCCTTCAAGTATCCTGTGACAAGTCTTACACACATTCTCCATCTTCTTCACTCCTTTCCTCTTTAATCCAATCCAGTTTTCCAAGGGTAGGCTGACGCATGGTTAGACCTATCTTACTCTCTCTTGGGTCCCTCTCATTGAGGCTAATTGCAACGATACGTGCTCTAACGCTATCTCCAACAGATAAACTTTGTCCCTTCTCTTTACCAACGAGTCTGGAGTTTTTCTCATCATAAGAGATATAATCATCAGTTATCTGACTTACGTGAAGCAATGCATCCATGGCCCCCATGCTGATAAAAGCACCAAATTCCACAACTTCGACAATATCACCATCAATAATCTCCTGCATTAAAGGTCTAAAGACAATCGCATCAAATGTCGCATCATAGTAAACAGCACCATCACCTGCAAGTATACGCCCATCTTCAACCTCCACTACGTCAATTATCGAAACAATGGCACCTAGTTTTTTATCAATTCTGCCTTCGAGTTTATCTTGAAGGATCTCCTCTATAACATCCTTCATCGGATCTCCCAGACGTTCAGGAGGGACTCTCACCGTATCAACTAACCTCGTTTTTAAGTACATTTATCATCATTTCCTTCAATTTTAATAGGCAACGTATCAACAACACCTAGTACATCGCCCTTCTCAACGGTTCCATTCTCCCACGCTATAAACATGACGAATTCAATACTCCTATTTTCGGTGACATCTCTTGGCTTCTCTTCAGCAACAGAGATAATCCCACCGATAGGATGTCTGTTATAAGCACATGGTTGGATGGTGTGATTTTTTGGTATATGAATAAGTTCTATTCTTATTGGAGTGACGGTATTTGCTAAAACCTTTACATTTTCGGCTGCTATAGCCGTATTCAACACACCTTGTTCACTCGTTATAGAGAACTTCTTCGAGCGTTCAAACGCTTCGTCTACCATATATTTGATCCTGGGTCTCATCCTTTCTCATTATAACCTAAGTACAGATGGATTAATAAAGGTTATTATCACAGATAATATAGCGCTTAGGGGGTTCTAAGGCCCCCTAAGGAAAAGTTTAAATAGATTTTATTGGATTGATGTGGTTGTAATGGAGTACATCATCACAGAGAAGCATAACACAGCAAAGAGAATCGCAGGTATTCTTTCTGATGGGAATTTAAAGAATAGGAAGATAGGTGGAATAGACGCGTACGAGTTTGAGGGAAAAATTGTAATGGGTCTGAGCGGCCATATAGTGGGTGCTGACTTTCCTGAAAAATACCGTAACTGGAGTGGCGTCGATCCCGGGGAACTCATTGATTCGGAGATAGTCACAGTTCCAACCCAGAAGAAGTTCATCACAGCCCTGAAAAAGATAGCAAAAGATGCCGATCATGTAACGATTGCTACGGATTATGATAGAGAGGGTGAATTCATAGGTGTGGAAGCTCTTAGGATCATCGTTGAAGTGAATCCTGAGGTAAATATAGATCGGGTTAAGTACAGCGCCATAACACCTAGTGAGATATATGCTGCATTTGATGAACCAACCGAGATTGATTATAACCTTGCAGCAGCTTCCGAGACTAGACAGATAATAGACTTGATATGGGGTTCTGTTTTGACAAGATATGTATCTTTATCTGCTGGTAGGCTTGGAAACAGTTTCCTTTCCGTTGGAAGAGTCCAATCACCCACCCTTGCAATCCTTGTTAATCGTGAGAAGGAGATAGAGGCATTTGAACCTAAAAAATACTGGGAAATATACGCAAAACTTAAAAACAATGTTTCTTTTGTGGTAAAACACGAAAATGGACGTTTTTTTAAAAAAAAGGAAGCCAAATCCATAGTATCCCAATTGGGGAATGAAGCAGTCGTCGTGGACGTAATTAAAAAAGAGAAGAAGGAACGTCCACCTACACCATTTGATACAACTGAGTTTATCCGTGCAGCAAGTTCTATTGGGTACTCTGCATCTAATGCTATGAGACTTGCAGAATGGCTTTATATAAACGGTTTCACCTCATATCCAAGAACAGATAATACCGTTTATCCTAAAAGTATGGACCTAAAAGCCCTCGTAGAACTATTTGCCTACAGCGAATTCTCAGAATACGCCACAAAATTACTTAAGAAGAAGTCTTTTAAGCCTACTTCCGGAAAGAAAGAGACTACTGACCATCCGCCAATTCATCCCGTTTCAGTAGCACAAAAGAGTGATTTGGATCAGGATCAATGGGCAATTTACGAGCTGATTACCCGTAGATTCTTCGCCACACTCGCAGATCCGGCGACATTAAAAGCAGTAAGAGTAAACGTTGATATCAGTGGAGAAAATTTCAAAGCATCGGGTACCACCATAATTGATGAAGGTTGGAGGTGGTATTACCCATACAGAAGTATGAAAGAGAGAGTTCTTCCTGATCTCAACAATGGTGAGAAGCTCAAGGTTGAAGAGGTGGAAGTACCAGAGAAAGAGACGCAACCTCCAACAAGGTATGGTCAGGGTAGACTTATAAAGAAGATGGAAGATTTGGGTCTGGGAACGAAGAGTACCAGACATGAGACGATAAGTAAGTTATATGCAAGGGCATATGTCCATGGAAATCCTTTGAAACCAACAAAAAAAGCTTTTGCTGTAGTAGATTCCCTGGAAAATTTTGCAGAGATGATATCCAAGCCAGATATGACATCCCTACTTGAAAAAGATATGGATGAGATCACTCATGGAAAGATAACTGAAGAAGATGTGATAAAAGAGTCAAGGGATATGTTAAAAGAGATATATATAGATCTGGGTGATCATAGGGAGGAGATAAAGAAATCACTCAGAGAGAAGCTCAGAGAGGAGCTAATTATCGGCGATTGTCCCACCTGTGGTTCGGAGCTTATCGTCAGGAAGTCAAGGAAAGGCTCCCGTTTTGTCGGCTGTACTGGCTATCCAAAGTGTACATTTACTCTGCCCCTTCCGAAGAATGGTCAACTTATCGTAACAGAAGAGAAGTGTGAAGAGCACGGAATGTATCACGTTCAGGTGATCACCGGAAAGAGAAGACCTTTCGCGCTGGGCTGTCCGCATTGTAACTTTATCAAATGGCAAGAGAGCAAGGAGAAAGAAGCAAGAGAGAAAGTAGAATGAGTTCGCCTAATGATACCGATACAACTGATACTTTACTTGGTATTCTTGAGCAGACCTACAATAAGAAGATCTCGGCTGAAGAAGCAAAATACCTAATAAATAGACTTAACATAAAAAAAGTTGGAGAAAGGGCGAAACTGGATCTACTCCGAAAAGAAAGGACCGGAATGCCTGAAGCAATATTTGCCCAGGATAAAGACCCAAAAGACGTTAGTGCGTTGCTTATTGTGCTTGTAAAGGAGAATAATATAGCACTGGCGACTAGAGTGAAGGATGAGGACATCTCTGAGGTGAAAAGAGTTCTTCCAAAAGGTTACGAACTCAGCTTCAACGAGAAGGCAAGGACCATTGTACTTAGAAAGACAGGTTTTAAAAGTGATACCTTTGGAAAAGTCGGAGTGCTTGCTGCCGGAACATCAGATATTCCCGTGGCAGAAGAGGTCTGCGTTACACTTGAGTTTATTGGGTGTGAAGTGATCAAGTCGTACGACGTTGGAGTCTCTGGCATACACAGAGTTTTTGATCCTATCGATAAAATGCTTGAAGAGAAGGTCGATGCAATTGTTGTTGTTGCAGGGATGGAGGGTGCACTCCCGTCTGTTGTTTCTGGCCTAGTCGATGTTCCTGTAATTGGTGTACCATCCTCTGTGGGATATGGTTTTGGAGGTAAGGGCGTGTCTGCTCTACTCTCGATGCTTCAGTCTTGTGCACCGGGCCTTGCTGTCGTAAATATTGACAATGGGTTCGGCGCAGGCGTCTTTGCAGGATTGATATCGAAAAGTAAACACAAAGGTTAAATATTATGGGGTTGTGAATTATCGTTTAAGTCATGATATAGATATATTTATATAGTAACAGATGATAATATGTTATAATTGAGTTATGAAACATGGCAGAATTGTCGATAAGCTTTATAGATAGAAACATTATGAGGTGGTAAATATGAAAATTGGGCAAAGAGAGATAATCGCAATATTAGTTGTATTGTCGATATTTGGAGGCCTGCTTATAGCGCTTCCATTGGGCGATGAGGGAGAAGTTGAACCATTGGACACAATGGTGACTTCAGAGACTTCCGGTCAGTATCCGGACACAAATGTAAATGACGAAGAAGACGAATCAAGTGCAACTGATGGTGAATCTAATACTACGGCAAAAAGCGGGAAGATACTATACTCAAGCGGTTCTGGAGGTTATTCTTCAGGCGGCGTCGGAGGCGGTATTAGTGCCATTTCCACCCCAACACCAGTTCCCACAGACCCATCACCAGATCCAGTGGATCCAACACCGGATCCTACCGTAGATCCAACACCTGACCCAGTGGATCCAACACCGGATCCTACCGTAGATCCAACACCTGACCCAGTGGATCCAGAAGAGATTCCTGAGTTCCCAACAGTTGCAATTCCTGCAGCAATGATTCTCGGGCTTGTCTTTTTGATGCAGAGAAGGAAGAACTAATAAAGGGGGTTTTACCTCCTCTTTACCATTTTTTACTTCTTTTTAAGTTTTACTCTTTTTAAAAGGTAATTGGAAATATCCACTTCTATTGCATCTGGGGCAAATATAGGATCTGCTATTCCTGTTAATAACTTTACAGCCTCAAATGATTGTACAGCCCTGATTGCTGCATCAAGCGAGGGATTTGACTCTCGTTCTGGAATTGATAACTCATCAAAGCGGAGCCCATCAGGTAAAATGGTTGTTACAATATCATTTGTTATATAAAATGCTCCAAGCTCTTCGGAAGCTTTTACGACAACTTCCTGATTTACAGATCCGATGATGACATCAACTCCTTTGAATTGAGACTTCACTTCACCAACCGAGTATAAATCTGAATTTAGAACGATTATTTTTCCGAAACCCCAATCCCTCAACAGATTCACAAGGACTCTATTGCTTGTAACACCGACTTTTGCCCTTTTTAGGTACTCAAGCTTTGCAGGCAGGTCATCTCTCTTTTTGTAAATATCACTCACGTGAAAGCCACCATTCATACGACTGGACGGCAAAGATATTTAAGATATTCGCTAAGATACTAATAATCAGATGACAGACGAAATTGAGAGGCTACTTCTACAGAAAAGGCCAGTACAGATTCTCTTGAAGATAGATGAACTTGAGATGCCATATACGTCTACTATTATAAAAGAAGTTGACACCACTTTTGCCCACGCGACAAATCTACTCATCGAAATGGAGAAGCTTGGTTTAGTGCAATCACATAAGGAAGGAAGAGTTAAGTACATTGAGCTTACCGAACACGGTGAGAGTGTTGCAAATATACTATCGAAGTTGGTTCTCACGATGCAAGGGGGAGAGGTCTATAAGAAGATTTCGCGTATTTCCTCAAAGATTGAATCCATCTTCGAAGAAGATTTGAAAGAAAAGGAAGAACTGAATCGGTCTGAATTTATACGGATAAGCAGGAGGCTTGGGCCTTACCAGAGAGAGGTGGGAAAGCTTGAGGAGTCCATCTCAGATGGTGATGAAGGTCTGAAAAACAAGGTCGCGGAGCTTAAACGAAGAATTGAAGAATTAATAGAGATTAAGAGCGAGCTTGCAAACCCCTCTTAGAGTGAATTTAAAATTTTTAATGCTTTTGCCACCACATCAGCTGCTGATTTTCCAAGAATCCTTACCATTGGCTCCTTCCCTACATCTCCAAGGTCATATATGATATCAGGAATAAAGCAATCTCCTGATCTTGCAATAGCATCTGAGACTCCCCAGTCCATCGATTTTACACCTACAGGTTCATCCCTTCTATCAAAGGAGGTTATACTCATCCCAAGTTTCTTACAAACAGACAGAATCTCTTCAGAGTACTTTATATTCATACAACCTCGTATACTTTCATCAATTGAGGTTGCAGTAAGAATAATCCTAGAGACGTGATCACTTGCACCAAAATCAATTGGTCCTGCTGCCTTTGCTCTACCACTTACCTTGTGGATTCTTCCATCAATTGCCGCTACATCAATTTTGTTATCTGCATCCTGAACCGCCATTCCGATGTTACAACCTACCTCGGGAATGAGAAGATGGAAACGCTCATCTGCCAGTGCGGATCCAAGAGCGCTTTTAAGATCCTCAAGAACCGCGTATCTTTCTGAAAACTCCAAATGCACACCCGAATGGTTGAGCATGAATACAGAACCCACTTGACGCTTTCTTGCAATTGAGTTTCGTACAAAATCCTTTGCAAAGACTGCAGCATCATGGTAGCTATCCCCAAGAGCAAGCCTTGTGCAGATAGCAGCAGAGTAGGTGCAACCTGTACCGTGAGCACTCCCGTCGATGAAATCACCGGCAATTATATCAACTTCACCATCATAAAGTAATAGATCGAATCTATCTGTAGTTGGATCGATTGCGTCCCCACCTGTTAATATGACCGCTTCCACACCAAGTTCTGCTATTATGTTTGCAGCCTCTATTGCAGTCTTTTTATTTTTAATATCAATACCTGATAAAGTACTTGCTTCATGAATATTTGGGGTAATAACCTTTGCAACAGGGATAAGCTCCCTTATCATCATCTCTCTTGCATTTTCGTTGAGTAGCTTGCCTCCCGCCTCAGCATTCATCACTGGATCGACGACAAGCGATATTTCATGTGACCTCACGATATCCGAGACGGCCTTTACCGTCGCTTCCGTGTGCAACATACCGGATTTTGCATAAGTGATTTCTATATCTGAGAGTATTGATTCGAACTGTGTCCTTATCTCGGATACGGGTAGATCATGTATCGACTGAAGACCTCTCCCGTTTTGGGATGTGATGGATGTTACTACACAAGCCCCGTGAACACCGAGAGCAGAAAATGTTTTGATATCAGCTGCTATTCCTGCACCGCCGCTGCAATCAGAACCGGCAATCGTCATAACGACGGGCTTTTTTTTGTATTGAGTCATATCAGTCCCTTATAGTTTAACTCGGCCTATTCCAATATAACCGATGTTATGGTTGAGATCATAAGCAAAGACCATCTTCTTTCTGACACTGTGTGAAAGCCTTATCGCTCTTGACATCTCCTGTAGTGAGAA
>JAXHTN010000002.1:8375-24428 GCA_034190145.1 Halobacteriota archaeon
ATAGTTTAACTCGGCCTATTCCAATATAACCGATGTTATGGTTGAGATCATAAGCAAAGACCATCTTCTTTCTGACACTGTGTGAAAGCCTTATCGCTCTTGACATCTCCTGTAGTGAGAATACATGCTCAGCCGGAATCGCATGAACAAGAAATCTTGAGTGGGTATCCTTCATACCATCGTAAACCCTAAAATGAGTGCCAAACTTAAAGCCTGTCTTGACACTCAAACCCCTTTTTCTCAGATCTTCATAAACTTTATACTTTGCTGCAAAATCAGGCTCAATACTCGTTGCATATTTGAAAAAATCTTCAATTTTTATTTTTTGGTCATCGAGGCCCACTAAGTTTATAAGACCAATTTGTAGGAGGTATAAAGACTCAACAAGCGACAATTGAAGCCTTTTTTCGTCTAAGAGTTTGCCAAAAAAATATAGATTGAATAGATCGTTTGATATCTTCTGATCCCACAACACCACTCGGTCTTGTAGCAGGGTAGCAGCCACCGGATTTACTGAACCAGGGTCTTTTGACTCTTTTGCCTCCCCGAATAAGGTAGATGTGACCTCATAAAATGTGATATCACTCTCTTCATCAACTATTGCAAGTATCAACCGTTTTCTGACGTTTTCTACCACTACCAATTCTTTTATTAGTGTTTCTAGCCCTAATGGCTCTCTTTCAGATATTACTTGCACAAAATACTCTGCTGGTGTAGTACCTGGACTACCACCCCTCGGATAAACTCTAAAATCAGTAGTCCCGGGATGGACAAAATATCCCCTCTCCCGTAGATCCTTATAGACCAAATACTTTAATTCAAAGTTAGGCGCTATTTTAGATGCTTTTTTGACGAAAGACTCAAAATCAAGCTCTTTTTTCTCTAATAGAACAGATATCTTCGCACGCTCCAATAGATACGCGGCCTCTTCAAGCGAAAGCTCGATGAGATCATTTCGCTTTCTTCCATAGTTAACAAGCTCTATTGAAGCATCCTTATCGAGTATAACTTTATCGGACCTAAGTTCGGATCTAATATCCCTTACCATCTTAATTTTGTACTGCTTACTTCACTATTGGTGGAGGAAGCTTCATGGTAGTGGTCTTCTTTAAAGCATCGAATGTAGCCTTGGCAAAATTCATTGTGGTCCTTGTCCTCCCACTGGAAGTGGCCCATACATCCTTTACACCGCCGAGTTCGAGAACTTTTTTTGCAGTTTCTCCACAAGCCAGACCCAGCCCCATAGGCGCAGGTTTTAATGATACTTCAACACTCCCGGAGTTTCCTGTGACTTCAAAAAGGATTGAATGTTCCCCTCCACAGTCACACTCCCAAGAGCCACAACCCCTATTAATCTTAATCAGGTTCAGTTTTGCGTTGTTGATTGCTTTTCGTATTGATGGGCCAACCTGGGCATCTCTTGCCTGCCCCACCCCAACAAAACCGTTCTCATTTCCGATAGCTACAATCACTCTGAATTTTACTCTTCTTCCTGAGTCAGTCATTCGCTGGACCATATTGATATCTAGAATCTCATCTCTCAAATCAGGCACTAAGAGATCAACAATGTTGTGCTCTCTGAGCGGCAATCCTGATTCCAGAGCTTCTTCAATGGTGGTGATCTTCTCTTCGGCAACCAACCTGCCTAACTTTGTCGTTGGAACCCACTCTTCTTCAAAATTTTGCTTCATTTAATACCTCAAAAACCATCCATAATCTTCTTTCTTACTGACTCAAAATGATCAGACGGGCTCGTCATTGTAGTGTGATCCCCTCTTATTCTCTCTTCGGTAGGGAACATATCCTCGTCGCAAGGAGTCGATAAACCTCCATCTATTACACCTTTTAAAGCAGCATATATCCGCGAACCAGGAACTGATGTCTGCAAGCCAATATCCATAATTGATCCTTCGTATCCTTTGGAGACAGCTTTCAAACCAAATAGAAGTCCGGTTAGGTATGCGGCTGGAATGTTTCCGGTGTTACCCTCATAATTATAGGAAGCAAGTTCTGTGGATTTAACCGAGAGTAATGTTTCATCACCCTCTATTTTGGGCACAACTAGCTGTAGACCGATGTGCTTATTGCTCTTACGAACGACAAGCCGTGGCTCGTTTGAGGCAAGTAATCTGAGTCTACGCCTATAATTCGTCCTACCTTCTCTTCTCCTCCTGAATGGAACTCTATAATTAGGTCCTTTTGCCATTATAACTCC
The DNA here is from genome assembly GCA_034190145.1 of Halobacteriota archaeon. GTDB lineage: Archaea > Halobacteriota > Syntropharchaeia > DAOWMC01 > DAOWMC01 > JAXHTN01. The sequence goes on from JAXHTN010000002.1 coordinate 10,591, forward strand.
TCAGTATAACCTTTCGCTATAAGATAATTGTTCAAATGTGCAACGTTTCTGAACTCTCCTCCTTTTGCCTTGTTATACATCTTCCTGTATGTCGTGGCATCAAGAGTGCCATCTGCTCTTAGATCCTTGAGCCTTTTTCTGAGAGCCCTAATTTTGCGCATCCATTGCTCTTTTCTGGGGTTTCTGGCACCTTTTGCACCTTTTCTGGATCCATGACCTTTCTTGTGCCCTTTGGCCTTCTTCAGATCATTTGCACGTGCTCTACCCCTACTTACACCCTTAGCCTGCTTCTTCTTAATAGCACCTTCCATGATGAGTTCTCTAATATCTGCTCTAGTTACAGCCGTTGCTATATCTTCTGCTGCCTCCGGGTCCAACCATACGCGATGAATCCCTACACCCAATACCTCGGATGCTATTCTCCGTTGATTTGATAAATCAGTCATATGTATCACGATCGAAATTGTCATCTAAAGCGATAGCACTATGTCATGAACGTTAACACTAATATATCTTTCTTTTAGTGTCTTTAACTTCAATTACTAAAAAGAGAATTTAATGCAACATAAGATAAACCTTCTGGATAGGTGAATAAATGAACGGTACAATAAGAACTGATAGGTGGAGATACCAAAAGATGATTAATGCAAGTAAGAGACGCGGTATTGATGGGTGATTTTAGTAAAGTCAGAACAGTCCTTTTCATCCTCGTACTCTTCCTGATTGCACCCATTGCTACGGCTTCTGAGAGTCATCTCTTGATAAAAGAATTTTATGCGAACACACTGATCAGAAATGACCTTGATGAGTACATTGTTATTCATAACCCCAACGATAGACCAGTTGACATATCCGGGTGGACGCTGAGCGATCAGGAGGTAAATATGAGCTTTCCCGAAGGGACAATTATTGATGAAGATGAGTTGATATACCTCACAAGAGATGTTTTAGCATTCGAACAAAATACCGACGAAAAGGCTGACTTTCAGTATGGTTCTGGCGATGACTCCACTACCCCCAGGATGCAAGGTGGTATGGTCCGCCTCAGAAATGACGGTGATGAGATCATGCTCTTTGATTCAAATGGTGATCTGATAGATCTCGTCATATATGGAGACATTAGATATGATGGTGAAGGCTGGTCGGGTGTTGGTCTCGGAAGAGCAAGTGAAGGAGGAGTATTCAAGCGAATTGATCTATCTGACACTGACACTTGTAGCGATTGGACCGAGTTAAAATATGGTGAATTGCCAAGATCTGACTTTCCGGTTGAGACGTTTCAATTCGAGGGTGATGTGACACTATTTGTCTCTCCCGACTGTAGCTATAAAGAAGTCTCAGAAGCGATAGATAGAGCCGAATTGTCGATTGATATTTGCGTTTATGAGTTTAACAATCAAGAGATAATGGAAGTTATCAAGAGGGCTATTGGTCGCGGAGTTGACGTGAGAATTCTTATGGAAGGAAGTCCGGTCGGAGGAATGGACGACGAGGAGCTATACATAGCAAGTGAGATTGAAAAAGCAGGAGGAAAGGTATCTTTCATGCAGGGAAGCGATGGTGCTATTGAAAGATATAGATATCTTCACGCAAAGTACATGGTGATAGATAATAAGAGTACGCTTATAATCTCTGAGAATTTTAAGTATACGGGAATTCCAATCAGTGGTTCACCCGGAAACCGTGGATGGGGAATTCTTATAAACGACACAAACGTCTCTTCTTATTTTTCTCTTCTCTTCGAGACAGATTACAATGGCCGTGATATAGTCCCTGCAGAAGAGTTTAACGGAATGGTTCAGGAGAAGAAGATTCAAGATGAGTGGCATGATCCCATATTCGGATCAAAAGTGGTGCAAGGATATTTCACGGTTGTACCGGTAGTAGCACCTGATACGGCAACAAAAAACGAGACGATACTAGGGCTTTTAAACTCTGCAAAAGAGAGTGTTTACATAGAGCAGCTTTATGTCAGCAAAAATTGGGGAGAAGAGCCAAACTGGTATCTTGAAGCAGCAATAGATGCGGCAAGAAGAGGTTGTGAGGTGAAGATACTGATGGATGGGAGCTGGTACAACGTGGCATCCAACTCCGAGACGGAATCTTATATCAGCAAAATTGCAGAAGAAGAGAGACTTGACATTGAAGTAAGGCTTAGAAGAGATGATTCCTATATCTCAAAGATACATACGAAAGGGATGATTGTTGATGGGGAAAAGACACTCATATCTAGCATAAATTGGAACAAAGGCAGTCCGGTAAACAATAGAGAAGCCGGAGTTATAGTAATAAACAGAGACGTTGGGGAGTACTTCTCAGAAGTCTTCTTTTATGATTGGGACTTAAGAAGGGAAGAAAAGCCCATTCTTATAGGGCTTGCGATTGTGATTATCATTCTTGGGACCGGTCTTTATGCAATAATTAGGATAAAGAGGTGAAGATCACTTTGAGAGAATTTCAAGCCGATTACTTATGTATGAGATGGTATCTTTAAGGTTCCTCTTGTTATCGAAACTTTCGACGATCTCCTTCAACTCTCCCTCTTTCATATCTTTCATCTCGGAAGCGAGGGAGATCATATTTGGTATGGTCCTTATTATATTATCGACTATCGTAACAGTCGCAGTCTGAGAAGTTCGTGATAATGGGTTCAAATCTATTGTAATGACAAGCTTCTGCATATTTACCAGTGCGCTGCACCTGTCCCCGTCCTCAAGCGGGACTAATACGACATCAGCACTATAGATACCTTCTTTATATGCCTTCGATCTTGCATGCTCAATTCCGGGAATTCTGGCATCGGGATTCTCCCCGAAGACTTCATCAGCTCCAGACCCTTTCAACCTTTCAACGATCCTTCTCACCCTCTCTTCGGTCCTGTAAAAGAGATTTACCTCGAGACGAGCACTCAATGCCTCACCCAACCTCACAATATCATCAGGTACAAGAGCTGCTGTATTGCCATTAATTGACAAAACAGGCCTTTTTGCAAGAAGTAGCATCGCAACAGAGACACGTGTGGCAAGCATAGCAGGACCGATCGTCTCTTCTCCGATCAGATAGTCCATTGCCTCTCCACGACCGTGTGCTATCAAACCGACGGGGGAACATATGCCATCGTCAACTGCTTCGGTGATCTTCTCTCTTGTCATTAGAGATTGATACCGGGGGTGGTCTTCAGGTATGTGTACCATAATTAAGTAGCCTATGAATCTTAAAATGCCTACTTGCCCATGGATATTTCTATGAACGAGACGTTGATATTGTCTCCGCGCTCTCCTTTCATAACCTCAGTTCCTATCTTGATATCCTTAACCTTGATTTCCGGTAAGAACTTATTCTTGGATACCTCTGATGTGTCTACCGCCCTTGATATGGAACGTCCTCTCGCCTTGATAACCACTTCGTTGGATCCGCTGTTGAACTGAGTTACTACTGCAAGAACATAGTTCATCACAGGTTTGTTACCAATGTATATTACGTTGTCTTCAGGCATTTTTACCACTCACCAAGGTATATTCTTAATGAATTTTAAGTCTTTCTCTTTTAAAGGTCTGATACCATTAACCTTTATATACATATGCAAATAATCTACCAGCGATGATGAGATCGAAGGTTGCGCTTGTCAGATGCGAATCATATAATGAGGGGGAGATAACGAGGGCTGTCGAAGAGGGTATTAGTCTACTTGGCGGAGTTCTCAGTTTTGTGAAATCGGGGGAAAAGATAGTCATAAAGCCAAATCTCCTGTTCGGTGCAGATCCCGCGCGTTGCGTGGGTCCACATCCATTGGTTTTTAAGGCCCTGGCAAAATTGCTAAAGGACGCAGGTGTCACAGTTTGTTATGGCGACTCTCCAGGCTTTGGTAAGTGTGAAAGGCAGATGCAAAGAGCCGGTCTCAAGGACGTGGGTGATGATCTCGATCTGGAACTTGCTGATTTTGATAGTGGTAGACCGATCAGCCACAAGGATGGTCTTCTTACCAAGCGTTTCGTCATTGCAAACGGAGTTCTTGATTCTGATGGACTCATAAACCTCTCGAAGTTGAAGACACATCAGCTAACACGACTGACTGGCGCTGTAAAAAACCAGTTCGGATGTGTTCCCGGAATGCTCAAGGGAGAATATCATGTCAAGATGCCTGATCCTTATGATTTCTCCACCATGCTCGTCGATCTCAATATGGCTACAAGACCCCGTCTTTATATTATGGATGCGGTAATTGCAATGGAAGGTAACGGTCCCCGGAGTGGTGATCCGAATAAATTAAACGCCCTCTTATTCTCAACCGATCCTGTTGCACTTGATTCGATCGCTTGCAAGATTGTGGATATTGATCCGGAGATCGTCCCGACATCGAAACCAGGGGAAGAAGCAGGACTTGGGACATATCATCTTGAGAATATTGATGTATTGGGTACTGATCCTGAATCGTTCATCGATAAAAACTTTAATATAACAAGAAAGCCCCCTCAATCAGTGGTTAGCGGAGGTATTCGAGGATTTATTAAAAACAGGATCACCCCCAGGCCGGTAATCGACCAAGAGGAGTGCAACATATGCGGTACGTGTGTTAAGATGTGTCCTGTAGATCCGAAATCACTCGATTGGCATTCAGGTGATAAGAAGAAGCCTCCAACCTACAAGTATTCGTTGTGCATCCGTTGTTTCTGTTGTCAGGAACTATGTCCGGAAGGAGCTATAACTGTGGAAGATACTCTAATTGGTGGCATCATACGAGCATTGAGATCGTGAGGCACTAAAATGGCAGAAGAGAAACATCTATCAATATTTGAAAAGTATTTGACTATATGGGTATTTGTATGCATTGGCGTAGGGATACTCCTAGGAAAGACTGCCCCTGATATTGCATATAGGCTCGATGCCTTGTCCATTTATCAGGTATCAATTCCTATTGCAATCTGCCTCTTCTTCATGATGTATCCGATTATGGTGAAGATCGATTTTTCAGAGGTCTTAAGGGCAGCAAAGACTCCCAAACCGGTTCTTATGACTCTTTTTATAAATTGGGCAATAAAACCCTTTACAATGTATATTATCGCCACTTTCTTTCTCGGATATCTCTTCACAGGATTTCTTCCCGGAACAGAAATACTGAAGAGTGGTGTTGAGGTCGAGTTATGGAGAAGTTACATATCAGGTGCAATACTTCTCGGAATTGCCCCGTGCACTGCCATGGTTTTGATGTGGAGTTATCTGGCAAAGGGAAATGACGGGCTGACACTTGTTATGGTTGCAGTAAACTCACTACTGATGCTCTTCCTCTATGCACCCCTCGGCGGATTCTTACTCGGTGTCAATAATATGCCGATACCGTGGCAGACTATGCTTTTTTCAGTGGGAGTATACGTTGCTCTTCCGCTTGCATGCGGTTATTTCTCCCGGAGGTGGATTATTAATTCAAAGGGTCTTGAGTGGTTCAATACCAGGTTCGTTCACCACCTTACGCCTGTAAGTATAGTCGCCCTACTTATCACTCTTATTCTCCTGTTCTCTTTGAAGGGTGAAATCATCGTTGACAACCCTCTTACAATTCTATGGATTGCAATACCACTATTTATTCAGACCGTCCTCATCTTCGTTCTCGGATATTTTATTCTGGCTAGGTTTTTAAGGCTGAGCTACCAAGATGCGGCGCCTGCTGCAATGATCGGAGCATCAAATCATTTTGAGGTAGCAATCGCAACGGCGACGATGATATTCGGACTCTCCTCAGGCGCCGCACTTGCAACGGTGGTCGGTGTCTTGATTGAAGTGCCAGTGATGCTTATGCTCGTCTCCATCTGTAAGAGAACTAGTCACATCTTCGTGGAGGGGTAAAAAATGGTTGAGAAGATATTGTTTATCTGTACACATAACTCGGCTCGTTCTCAGATGGCTGAGGGGTTGGTCAATCACCTACTAAAGGGTAAATACCATGCCTATAGCGCCGGAACAGAACCGACTGGTGTCAATTCCTATGCCACGAAAGTGATGGAGGAGATTGGAATTGATATATCCTCTCATCGTTCAAAGAGTATCGATGAGTTCAGGGAAACAAAATTTGACTATGTGATAACTGTTTGTGATAATGCAAAAGAGGTCTGTCCCTTCTTCCCCGGAGGGAAACAGATTCACAAGAGTTTTGTTGACCCTTCTACCACTCAAGGAACAGACGAAGAGATCTTATCTTCCTTCAGAAAGGTAAGAGACGAGATCAAAGAATGGATAATGGATCAATCCGGGTTTCAGTAATTAAAACCCGTATCCTCCCGGCATGGTACCACTGCCGATCATTGAACCAACAAATAAAGCCCCTATAATTCCTGCAACTATTGCACCAAATATTGCATAAAGTATTAGGTTGGCAACGATAGCAACGATGGTATAAATAAGTACCTGCTGTTGTGGCGTTTCCATAAATATCGGGATACCCAGATAGAGTATGTAGAGCCCATATAGCGCCGCTAAAAGGATCAGTGGTGAAAGTGGTGGAATTGCATAAAGGATTCCTGCTAAAAGTGAAGGTGTGGCAACGCAAGCAGCGAGTTTAGTTGCCTGATCTCTATTTTGTTTCGAAGAAAATGAAGATGCAAGAAAGTCGATCACAAAACCAAAGATCACAACGCTTATTATGTTCATGATAAAACCGATGACCCCTGTTGCAACACCCAATCCAAATGAGGTAAAGAGTCCGCCTATTATGGACCCTATTAGTGGAATTATCGCTAGAAAGGCGACATATTTCATTATAAGGTCATTTACACCAATATCTTCCGCCTTGAACTCTTCCATCGCGGTTCTTGGTTCTCTGACGATCTTTATACCTTTTTTAATTGTACTTCTTAAATCATCTTGTATAGAATTCGCATCCATAAAATACCCCCCTCAAAGGTTATATTGTAAGGTACTTTAATATACTCATTTATATATCTATCGCCCAATCATCATAGGGAAGTGATGGTATGCTTAAGAGAGGACTTGTAAAATCACTAGAAGACCTTCACTCGGATGAGTTCGACGTAGTTGTAATGCCCCATTTTTGTCTTGACAGTCTCTTAAGGTACAAAGGTTGCAGTTGCTTTTCAGAAGAGTTTGAGGCGATTCAAAGACAGGGTGGGGGTAACATTAGAGTAGAACAACACCTTCAGATCGGAGGAAAAGCAGCAAACTGTGCATCGGCACTCTTATCCCTTGGGATCCGCACTCACCTCATTGCAAAGACCAATCAGTTGGGATACACATTCCTTGAACACTTCCTTGGAAGAGAAGGTGTGGACCTATCACATGTAAAAAAGGATGGAGATATGGCGATGACAACTGCAATTGAGATGGAAGGGGCAAATATAATGTTGAGTGATCCCGGATCAGCATCTCAATTTGGTCCTGAGTGTCTGACTGATGATGACGAGAAGTTGATTGAAAGATCTGATATTGTATCAATCTCCGATTGGGGTCTGAACGAAAGAGGAACCGAACTTGCCAGGTACGTATTTGAGATCGTCAGATCTGTTGGGGTTGGTAAGACATTCTTCGATCTGGGGGATCCATCCCCAAAGGGGAAGAAGAAAGGCGAAGAGATAGAGGGAGCTATAGGAAAGGCGATCTCGAAGGGACTGATCGATGTTCTTGGGATGAATGAAGATGAGGCGATAGCGTATGGTAGAGGTGGCGGGCTTTCATCCTCGGTAGATAAGCTAAGAGAGAACGCAAGAATCGACCTGCACACGAAAGATTACGCGAGGAGCTACTTCAAAGAGAGGAAGACGGGCAAGATACCTGCGTTTGACGTGAAACCTATGAGGCTTACGGGTGCAGGTGATGCCTGGAATGCAGGAGACATTATGGGAGAGCTTATGGGAATTTCTGATGAGCTCAGGCTACTTCTTGCAAACGCAGTGGCGGCTTTCTACATATCTGACCCGGATGGTAGGCACCCCTGTAGAGAGGATCTTATAGGGTTTCTGCAAGAACAAACTCTTAAGAGTTAATTGCCTGCCCTCTTTGAAACATTCCTTCTCTCATCCATAGTTATGAGTATTGGTGGCAGGACAATCAGTGCACTGAGTATTGCAAATGCAACATTTATCACAGTAACAACCCCAAAATCACTGTTCATTGGAAATGGTGAAGCAATCAGAGCCGAAAAGCCAAAGACTGTGGTAAGACCGGAAGCAACGACAGCCTTTCCGATCATAGATGAAGCCAGTTCAAGAGCTTCTATCGGTTCCAGACCTTTCTCACGCTCTTCGAAGTAACGCCCCATAAGTAGGATGGTATATTCACAACCGATACCTATTATAAGTGCTCCCAAACTTGCCGTAAGCGGGTTATAACTCATGTCCAAGAGATACATAACTCCACCGCTCCAACCAACAACCATTAGGATCGGTGTAATCGGGATGAAGGCCTTGATCCAATCCCTGTAAATCAGAAAAAGCGCAAAAAATATTGCTACCAGGCCAACCATTGTAAGTTGTAGCCTCCCTGATGTCAACGCCCCAAATATTGAAGTCATGAGTACGGGGCCTCCTGTAACGGATGCTTCAACACCAATGGGGGGACTGAACCATTCAATGTCGTCTTCGATCTCACCTATGAGGATTCTTGTCTCCTCTGTTCCAAGTTCGACCACACTTTTTATCACGATATTGATTACAGTTGTTGAGCGTCCAACGAGGTATCCTTCCACTATCTGATCAGGGATCTCATTCAAAATGGAGGCGATCTCTTGAGAATTCTCCGGGATCTTTCCCCCGTTACTATCTTTTATCAGCGTGACAATAGATGAAGCACCAGTGATATCTTCTCTACTTTCCACTTCATGACTTCCGAACTCATCCATCCACTTCAAGACCTCAGGACTTGTAACATCTTCAGCCTTTATTATGATGTTAAGCTGATCCCCTCCGCCGTAAAGAGCTTCAAAGTGAGCGAGATCGAGTAGTGCCGGCATATCCTGAGGGATAAAATTTTTAATGTCAGTCTGAACTCCTACCTGTTGGTCGAGGTAGAGTCCGCCACCAAGGAGTATTGAAGCGGTGACAATAACAACGATTGGCCTTTTCGACATATAAACAGCCAGCCTTCCCACAGCGCGACCTATCGGGTCATCTGAGCTATTTTGTTTTTTTATGTGGTTTCTACTTCCCTTATTCTCTGCTCTCTTGTCGAGTAGGTAGAGTAGGGCAACACCAAGGGTCATGGCAACAAGATAACAGGCTGCAAGACCAAGAAAGGCCATAACTCCAAAGTCTCTTACCATCGGAACAGGTGAGATGAAGAGTGCAACAAATCCAAGGCTTGTTGCAATGAAGGCAATACCAACTGCTGGGCCCATATGTTTCACAGTCTGCACAATCGCTTCCTCTGTTGTCTCTCCCTTAGCAAGTTCTTCCTCCATGCGGTTATGGAATTGGATCGCATAATCTATCCCAAGGCCAATGAGAATAGGGAAGACCGCAATTGAAGACATAGTCATTGGAACTCTGGTAGCCCCCATCAGACCAAAAGTTAGGATGATTCCTATTGCAACCATGAAGAAAGGTAACAATCTCCAGCGGACATTGAATACCATGAAAAGCGCAACCACCATTAAGATGAAAGCTACAATAAGCATCGTTCCAAGACCACGATTCATCTCTTCATTCATCGATATCTCAAAAGCGGGATCTCCCGTTACAATCACTTCGGTTCCCGGTGGAAACTCGGCCCATTTGACAGCATCTATTGTCGTGTAGAGTGCTGACTCTGCATCTTCTATGCCTATACCACTGGGAAGTTGAACTATGACCACGGTATTATGCTCATTTGGCATCACCATAGCCACAATGTCGTGTGGCATTATTGCAAAGGCCTCCTTTACCTCCCCTTTGTTATTTGGGAGGACAGCCTCACCAGCCATCATTTTATTGAATTCTTTCAGAAGCGATACCACACTTGTAGTACTTGAGATCGATTCGCTGTCCCCCAATTGCCCTTCAAAACGTTCTATTGCCCGCAATACCTGAATATCCCTCACATCTTCTGAGATGACAAGAACCATTATCGAGCTACCTTCCAAGAAGTTCTTTCTATAAGTCTCAAAATCCTGGAATATCTGGCTATCCTTCTCAACAAAAGTGTCAAGTCCGGTAGCCATCTCTATCTGCTGGGCTGCAATAAAAGAAGCAAATATCAGAATTACAATCGAGAGTATGACAAGCCCGGTCCTATTCTCGATTAATATTCCGAGTTTTTCAAAGATATCTACGGCCTTGGGTGGCATGAATAGGAACCAGCCTCTATCTCTTTTTTAAGTAATACATCACAAGGACTATCAACACAATAATCAATATAACAAATAAAGCTGCCCCACCAGTGTTAACTGTTCTTGGTTTGACCTCTAAAGCCAATTTCATGACGTCGCTTATCACCGTATTTCCCTCTTCACTCGTGTATTTTATCTCGGTGTTTAGAGAATACCCTTTGGCGAGTGCATCACCATCCACATTTATCCGGAACTTGCCTACAGAAGATTCGCCAGGTTCCAATGTTCCTAGAAATGCAGTGTCATCAGTCGAACTGAGCGGAGTTGTTGCGCTTATTCTTGCGATTGCATCCTTTGCTACTTCACTACCTATATTTTTGAAAGTGACCTCAACCACACCGCCTGAACCGACCTCAAGATCCGAATCAACCTCGGTTATCTCAAAGTCCATCTTTGCCTCTACCGGCACTCCAAAGGTTGCTGTTGTGTACTCCTTCTTCTCGCGATTCTTATCTTCATAACTTACCTTCAGATCGAGGGGATACTCTTTATTGGAAGCATCTTCTGCTATCTGAACCTTAAATTCGGTACGAGTACTCTCTCTCGGTTTCAGATCGCCGATGAATGCGGTATTGTCAAGAATAGAGAACGGTGACTTAAGATTGAGTGATGCAACTCCGGAATACGCTATTTCATCCCCTGCATTCTCGATAGTAAGTGTAATCGTACCTTCGCCACCTGCATCCATTCCTGAAACTTGAACATCTCTTACAAGGAACTCAGATTTCTCCGATATAAGAATCCCAAATATCGCAGTCGTGGACTGTTTCGGTTGATCGTTTTTGTCATAATAATCTGCTACTATCTTCACCGGATATTTCTTTGTTATTGCATCACTTGATATCCCTATCTCAAAGTTTACCTTCACCTCTTCGCCTGGCTTGATATCCCCAACAAAAGTGCTTGTAGTTGGAGTAAAGGGTGTTGATTCGGATCCCGAAGACGCTGAAGATGCAGATAGTGCAGCTAAAGATGACATAGAGGAAAGAGATGAGAGCATGGACAGATCCATCGATGATGAAGATGCCTGCGAAGATGAGGAACTCTTTGCCGGAGTCGTCGGAATGATTGTGAGTACAGCGTCGTAGGCCGTCTCTTGACCGTTATTCTTAATTGTAAGCTCGAGATCTCCGTTTGATCCGCCGTACATATTTGTTGTCTTAACATCATCAACTATAAGATCGAAGTGATCAACGATCTTAACTTCAAGATAAATTGTCTCCTTCACATCCGTGTAATAGTAATTTGCCCCTGTGCCACCACCGGTTATGGTAAGGCCAGTTATCTTCTTATATTTTAGCACAAGTGGCATCTCATAGGTGCCTGTCTGGGCATCTCTGTCGACCTCGATTGAAAAGGAGACAGGAGGATACGGATACATAGAAGGTAAAGCCCCTATCAATACTTTATCGGTCTTAATTGTAATAGGAATATCATTCTTCTCCTTAAGCTCTGCCGATAGATCGATTGCTGTAACCGATAGGTTCGCAATTGTGGCGGAATATACGTCAAAAGATTCTATTAGGCCCGTATTCTGAATAAGAACATTCAACTGAGTTGCTTCTCCAGGAATGAGCTCGTTACCACCATATATTATGGCATCCAGATCCGGTGAGCCCGGTGCACTACTTTCAGCAGACGATGGTCCGACAACGCTCAAAGCCAAGAGCAGTATCAGACCCAATGTGATTATACCCTTTAATCTCATAATCTCACAACTTTTCCTTACCAGCATCTAACAAAAGATACAGATTTACCAATATAGTGGTAGCTGTTAGTTATGTGTTAATATAAAACTTTTGTAAATGGAAGGGTAGAGACCATATGCCACTATTCAAATAAAGCCCTATTATCAAAAAACGGGAGCTAAAACCTCTACCAAAAATCTCCAAATGCCCCCTCGGAATCGAAGGGCCCGAAAGTCTGATCTCCGAAGGAGACCTGCACCAGGGGATGAAAGGGGCAGAGCCCCTTCAGGGGCATTCAATAGGGCCGTAGGATGAGTGTTTGTTTTTTATTCTAGTTCCCATGATGCTAATTTTATTCCTGTGAATAAATCACCAAAGTCATAGAGAACCTTTACTCCTGTTGCATCATCTGGTATTTCAAACAATATTTTTCCCCTTATTTTTTGGTTCTGGTATAGTTCTTCAAATCCACCTAATCCATCTTCCCCCAAGTAGAGAAAATTTGGATCATATCTATAACCTTCCGAGTCAGTGCTACTAAAATCACTTATCCCAAAATATGCAACATCTCTACCTATATTTTTAATTTCTACTTCGACGATAACAAATTTCTTTCCTGGACTGGCTGTTTCCACCATTGGTTCGGAAAAAAAATCTGAATAATATAAATAGTAATCCTTCTCGGTTGCTGATATTACTGTAACCTCTTCTTTAGAAGTTTTTGCCGTTTCACCTACTCCGAGATTTAATTCAGTTGGTACTTTCGGCGTAGGAGTAGTTTTCGGAAAAATTTTCACTGTTGATAACTCTATATGGGCGATTGGCTCTGGATTCTTTTCTTCAAACAATTCTCTGTTAGCCTGAAACGTTTCAATTTCTAAAAAACGTACCCATAGGCCATTGTCATCTTGAACTAACCCAGCAATCTCATAGGTGTCAGTCTGTGTATCATAGCCCAATATTACCAATGCCATGCGATTTGCAAGAGTATCGTTATTATTACTTTCAAACTCAAATAAATCACCTGCAACATACTTTGGTGTTATATGCTCTTCAACCATGATGTTACTCCCCATACCAAAGACAAACGCACCTATAATCGCAGCCATAGTTGTAGTTATTGGTATTATCATTGCAATGGTTACACATGTCTTTCCAAATTCCTTTGCCTCTTTACTTGGTCGTACCCAATAGATTATTCCAACAATAATTCCAATTAGTGGAAGACAAAACGAAATTATATATATCAAAATTCTTACTGCGTTGGTAGGGGCACCTCCAATTTGTGATGGTAGTGGTGATATCCTCACCCCACACTTTGGGCATATCTCAGCCTTTTTATCTATTTCTGCGCCACAGTTTGAACAGAATTTTGTTTCCATTGGAATAACCTTTTATTGTGTCCATACATTAAAACCAAATGTCCATAGAATAAGTCACTATACCCCATCGTTTCCTGAAATCCTCGGCGTAGTCCTTTGCATTTTCTTCATTCACGTCCAGATCCGTTACAAAGCATACACGTTCATCTTTCTTAGTTCTATGCGGAAGAATGAATAACCTAACCCATTCCTTTCCTGATGGTGCCTTCCGTTTCCTGTACATTTGATAGTCCGCTACAATTACTTCCTTACTCTTGTTCTTTTCAATTAATTTCTTTACACTTATGCTCTTTTTTGCATGGATTATGAAGTGTACTTTCAGTCGCTTGAATATTCTCACAATTGGAACTCCATAAAACCCCCTGTCAAGGTAGACTTTTTTGATTTTAACTTTCCCCTTTGCATATTTGACAAGTTCTTCAACTACGTTATCAATTTCAGAATAATCGCTGATTGGTA